>NZ_VMLM01000033.1:0-25590 GCF_013276695.1 Streptococcus sp. 4155 | reverse complement strand
TTTATCAAAATAAGCCCCTAGGATATTGCCGGAAGCATCATCAATGGCTAAGTGTAAGTTAGAGGTTTCTGCTCCAAACCAGGCATGAGGGCTAGCCTCCATTTGGATGAGTTCTCCAGCAAATTTCTTTCTGGGTCTACTAGGATGTAGCTTTTTAGTGTCTTCCAGGAAATCTTTAGCGGACGGTAAGATTGGATTGTCTAGGGGATGATTGCGGTTCAGTTTAGCTTGTTTTCTTAGTCTCTTCTTTGTCTTTCTGTGAGACTTGGGAGAGAGGATGTTTTCCTTATAGAGTATTTTTCTAACAGTTGTATCAGAGAGCTGAATTCCCTCTTCTTCAGCTAGTAATTCACAGAAATGAAGGACATTTGGTTTATATGTTTCATAGGAGAGGTATTTCTTTAGGACACGTTCTTTGATTTCATCAGGGATTGCATGTTTTGGTTTTTGATTTCTGTTTCCGTGTCTGAAGGCTTCTTTTCCTTTCTGTTGATAGGCTAGTAGCAGACGATTGATTTGTCTTTCAGAAAGATTCAGTTCGACACAGGCTCGATTCTTTGTTTTCTTTCCTTGGTCTATAGCTTTTATCACAAGATATTTTTTCGTTTCATTCATATTCAGTTGGATACTTTTCATACGACTATTTTATCAAATGGGACATTTTCACGTTCGATTTACTAAAGACATTCTCACATTCGAATTACATTCCATCCCTGATAGCGTAAAACAAACTAGTCAGGGTGACTAGTTTGTGGTATAATGAAAGGGACTCAAAAAGAAACAGGAGAAAAATGATGGATTTACTTTTAGCAATTGTATTGATTGTGCTAGCTTTTTTAGGAGGAGCTATTGGAGGAATGTACTTGGTTCGTAAGCAAATCGAAAAGGAATTCGCTGACAACCCACGTTTGAATGCTGAAGCAGTTCGTACTCTTTTGAGTGCAAATGGTCAAAAACCAAGCGAAGCCAAGGTACAACAAGTTTACCACCAAATCATTCGCCAACAAAAGGCAGCCCTTGCTAACAATAAAAAGAAAAAATAGATAAGGAAAAGTCTGGGATGAAAGTTCCAGACTTCTCACTATGTTGGCTAAGGGTTTAGGGATGAGACTTTTTCCTTGCATTCTATTGATATTTGATTATGATTAAGAGAGATAGTTATTGATTAGGCTGTCATTATTCAGTTCATAAGGAACGGTAATCATAATGAACTATCAATCAGAAAAAAGACTAGAAAGAAGACTGTATGGATAATCGCCCAATTGGTTTTTTGGATTCGGGTGTCGGGGGCTTGACCGTTGTGCGCGAGCTCATGCGCCAGCTTCCCCATGAAGAAATCGTCTATATTGGAGATTCGGCACGGGCTCCCTATGGTCCCCGTCCTGCTGAGCAAATTCGTGAATATACTTGGCAGTTGGTCAACTTTCTTTTGACCAAGGATGTCAAAATGATTGTCATTGCTTGTAATACTGCGACTGCGGTCGTCTGGGAAGAAATCAAGGCTCAACTAGATATTCCTGTCCTAGGTGTTATTTTGCCAGGAGCTTCGGCAGCTATCAAGTCCAGTCAAGGTGGGAAAATAGGTGTGATTGGAACGCCCATGACGGTACAATCAGATATCTATCGTCAGAAAATTCATGATCTGGCTCCAGACTTACAGGTGGAGAGTTTGGCCTGTCCCAAGTTTGCCCCCTTGGTCGAGTCTGGCGCCCTGTCAACCAGTGTTACCAAGAAAGTGGTCTATGAAACCCTGCGTCCCTTGGTTGGAAAGGTGGATAGCCTGATTTTGGGTTGTACCCATTATCCATTGCTCAGACCTATTATTCAAAATGTCATGGGACCAAAGGTTCAGCTCATCGATAGTGGAGCAGAGTGCGTACGGGACATCTCAGTCTTACTTAATTATTTTGAAATCAATCGTGGTCGCGATGCTGGACCACTTAATCACCGTTTTTACACAACAGCCAGCAGCCAAAGTTTTGCACAAATTGGTGAAGAATGGCTGGAAAAAGAGATTCATGTGGAGCATGTAGAATTATGACAAATAAAATTTATGAATATAAGGATGAACAGGACTGGTATGTCGGGTCCTATGGTATTTTTGGTGGCGTCCGGACGTTGACGGATGATGACTTGGATTTTCCTCTATTGGAGTTTGCCCAAAGATTTCGAGATGAGGATCGAGGTTTTCCTGTTTCTGTTACTGTTTTACGCTATGGTTCTCTCTACCGTTTATTGTCTTTTGTGGTAGATATCCTCAACCAAGAAATGGGACGAAATGTAGAAGTCATTCAACGTCAGGGGGGGTTTCTCTTAGTTGAAAATGGGCAACTCCTGCATGTAGAATTGCCTAAAGAAGGTGTTGATGTAGAAGCATTCTTTGAGACAAACAAGGTCAGAGAAACCTTATTGATTGCGACTCGTAACGAAGGCAAGACCAAAGAGTTCCGAGCTATCTTTGATAAGTTAGGCTACGATGTGGAAAATCTTAATGACTATCCTGACCTGCCTGAAGTAGCTGAAACAGGCATGACCTTCGAAGAAAATGCCCGTCTCAAGGCAGAAACCATTTCTCAATTAACGGGCAAGATGGTTTTGGCAGATGATTCTGGTCTCAAAGTCGATGTCCTTGGTGGCTTACCAGGCGTCTGGTCAGCTCGTTTCGCAGGTGTGGGAGCAACTGACCGTGAAAATAATGCCAAACTCTTGCACGAATTGGCCATGGTCTTTGAACTCAAGGACCGCTCGGCTCAGTTCCACACAACCCTAGTCGTAGCCAGCCCAAATAAGGAAAGTTTAGTTGTTGAAGCAGACTGGTCAGGTTATATTAACTTTGAACCTAAGGGTGAAAATGGCTTTGGCTATGATCCCCTCTTCCTTGTAGGAGAAACAGGTGAGTCATCAGCTGAATTAACCCTGGAAGAAAAAAATAGTCAATCTCACCGTGCCTTAGCCGTTAAGAAACTTTTGGAGGTATTTCCATCATGGCAAAGCAAACCATCATTGTAATGAGCGATTCCCATGGCGATAGCTTGATTGTGGAAGAAGTCCGTGATCGCTATGTGGGCAAAGTCGATGCCGTTTTTCATAACGGCGATTCTGAACTACGTCCGGATTCTCCACTTTGGGAGGGCATCCGCGTTGTTAAAGGGAACATGGACTTCTACGCCGGCTACCCAGAACGTCTGGTGACTGAGCTTGGTTCGACCAAGATTATCCAAACTCATGGTCACTTGTTTGACATCAATTTCAACTTTCAAAAGTTGGACTACTGGGCTCAGGAGGAAGAGGCCGCTATCTGCCTCTATGGTCACTTGCATGTGCCAAGTGCTTGGTTGGAAGGCAAGATCCTCTTTCTAAATCCAGGTTCTATCAGTCAACCACGAGGTACCATCAGAGAATGTCTCTATGCTCGTGTGGAGATTGATGATAGTTACTTCAAAGTGGACTTTTTGACACGAGATCACGAGGTGTATCCAGGTTTGTCCAAGGAGTTTAGCCGATGATTGCCAAGGAGTTTGAGACTTTCTTGTTGGGGCAGGAGGAAACTTTTTTGACCCCTGCTAAAAATCTAGCTGTGTTGATTGATACCCACAATGCGGATCATGCGACCCTCTTGCTCAGTCAGATGACCTATACCCGTGTTCCTGTTGTGACAGATGAAAAACAGTTTGTTGGGACGATTGGACTCAGAGATATTATGGCTTATCAGATGGAGCATGACTTGAGCCAAGAAATTATGGCGGATACGGATATCGTTCATATGACAAAAACGGACGTAGCGGTTGTTTCGCCTGATTTCACCATTACGGAGGTCTTGCACAAGCTAGTAGATGAGTCCTTCTTACCGGTTGTGGATGCAGAGGGTATTTTCCAAGGGATTATTACGCGCAAGTCCATCCTCAAGGCCGTTAATGCCCTCTTGCATGACTTTAGTAAGGAATATGAGATTCGATGCCAATGAGAGACAGGATTTCAGCCTTTTTAGAGGAAAAGCAGGGCTTGTCTGTCAATTCCAAGCAGTCCTATAAGTATGATTTGGAGCAATTTTTAGACATGGTAGGTGAGCGGATTTCTGAGACCAGTCTCAAGATTTACCAAGCCCAGCTAGCCAATCTAAAAATCAGCGCCCAGAAGCGAAAGATTTCGGCCTGTAACCAATTTCTATACTTTCTCTATCAAAAAGGAGAGGTGGACAGCTTTTACCGCTTGGAATTAGCCAAACAAGCTGAAAAGAAGACGGAAAAGCCAGAGATTCTATACCTAGACTCTTTTTGGCAGGAAAGCGACCATCCAGAGGGACGCTTGCTAGCGCTCTTAATCCTAGAAATGGGGCTCTTGCCCAGTGAGATTTTAGCCATCAAGGTTGCGGACATCAATCTGGATTTTCAGGTGTTGCGAATCAGCAAGGCTTCCCAACAGAGGATTGTCAGCATTCCCACGACCTTGCTTTCGGAGTTGGAACCCTTGATGGGCCAGATATATCTCTTTGAAAGGGGAGGGAAAGCCTATTCTCGTCAGTGGGCCTTTCGTCAGTTAGAAGCTTTTGTCAAGGAGAAAGGTTTCTCAACCTTATCAGCTCAAGTCTTACGTGAACAGTTTATTCTAAGACAAATAGAAAACAAGGTCGATTTGTACGAAATTGCAAAAAAAATAGGATTAAAAACAGTCCTGACCTTAGAAAAGTATAGATAATGGATATTAAATTAAAGGATTTTGAAGGGCCCCTGGACTTGCTCTTGCACCTGGTTTCTAAGTATCAGATGGATATCTACGATGTGCCCATTACGGAAGTCATTGAACAGTATCTAGCCTATGTCTCAACTCTGCAGGCCATGCGTCTGGAAGTGACGGGCGAGTACATGGTCATGGCCAGTCAGCTCATGTTGATTAAGAGCCGCAAGCTCTTGCCAAAGGTAGCGGAAGTGACAGATTTGGAAGATGACCTAGAGCAGGATCTTCTCTCTCAAATCGAAGAATACCGCAAGTTCAAGCTTTTGGGGGAGCACTTGGAAGCCAAGCACCAAGAACGGGCCCAGCACTATTCCAAAGCGCCGACAGAGTTGATTTACGAAGATGCGGAGCTTGTGCATGACAAGACGACCATTGACCTCTTTTTGGCTTTTTCAAATATCCTAGCCAAGAAAAAAGAGGAGTTTGCACAAAATCACACGACTATCTTGCGGGATGAGTATAAGATTGAGGACATGATGATTATTGTGAAAGAATCCTTGATTGGACGAGATCAATTGCGCTTGCAGGATTTGTTTAAGGAAGCCCAGAATCTCCAAGAGGTCATCACCCTCTTTTTGGCAACCCTAGAGTTAATCAAAACCCAGGAGCTGATCCTCGTGCAAGAGGAGAGTTTCGGAGATATCTATCTCATGGAAAAGAAGGAAGAAAGTCAAGTGCCTCAAAGCTAGACTTGATAGAGAGGAAAGATGAGTACTTTAGCAAAAATAGAAGCGCTCTTGTTTGTAGCGGGTGAAGATGGGATTCGGGTCCGCCAGTTAGCTGAACTCCTCTCTCTGCCACCGACAGGCATCCAGCAGAGTTTAGGAAAATTAGCCCAGAAGTATGAAAAGGACCCAGATTCCAGTTTGGCTTTGATTGAGACAAGTGGTGCTTATAGATTGGTGACCAAGCCTCAATTTGCAGAGATTTTGAAGGAATACTCTAAGGCGCCTATCAACCAGAGCTTGTCTCGGGCTGCCCTTGAGACCTTGTCCATTATTGCCTACAAACAGCCGATTACGCGGATCGAAATTGATGCCATCCGTGGGGTTAACTCGAGTGGAGCCTTGGCAAAGTTGCAGGCTTTTGACCTGATAAAGGAAGACGGGAAAAAGGAAGTATTGGGGCGCCCCAACCTCTATGTGACTACGGATTATTTCCTAGATTACATGGGGATAAACCATTTAGAAGAATTACCAGTGATTGATGAGCTTGAGATTCAAGCCCAAGAAAGCCAATTATTTGGTGAAAGGATAGAAGAAGATGAGAATCAATAAGTATATTGCCCATGCAGGTGTGGCCAGTAGGAGAAAAGCAGAAGAGCTGATCAAGCAAGGTTTGGTGACGGTTAACGGCCAAGTGGTGCGTGAACTAGCAACCACTATCAAGTCAGGCGACAAGGTCGAAGTTGAAGGTCAACCTATCTACAACGAAGAAAAGGTCTATTATCTGCTTAACAAACCACGCGGTGTCATTTCCAGTGTAACAGATGACAAGGGTCGCAAGACGGTTGTCGACCTCTTGCCCAATGTCAAAGAGCGCATTTACCCTGTGGGTCGTTTGGACTGGGATACATCAGGAGTCTTGATTTTGACCAATGATGGGGATTTTACAGACGAGATGATTCACCCTCGTAATGAGATTGACAAGGTTTATGTCGCGCGTGTTAAAGGTGTGGCCAATAAGGACAATCTCCGCCCCTTGACCCGTGGACTTGAGATTGATGGTAAGAAAACCAAGCCAGCTGTCTATGAGATTCTCAAAGTGGACCCAGTTAAAAACCGCTCTGTGGTGCAGTTGACCATCCATGAAGGGCGTAACCACCAGGTTAAAAAGATGTTTGAAGCTGTCGGTCTCCAAGTGGACAAGTTGTCACGGACCCGTTTTGGACATCTAGACTTGACAGGACTCCGTCCAGGAGAATCCCGTCGTCTTAATAAAAAAGAAATCAGCCAACTACACACCATGGCTGTAACCAAGAAATAATGAAACGAATTTTAATAGCGCCTGTGCGCTTTTACCAACGGTTTATCTCACCAGCCTTTCCACCTTCTTGTCGCTTTGAGCCGACTTGTTCCAACTACATGATTCAGGCTATTGAAAAACATGGCTTCAAGGGTGTTTTGATGGGCTTGGCTCGGATTTTACGTTGCCATCCCTGGTCGAAAACAGGTAAGGACTCCGTCCCAGACCACTTTTCCCTCAAACGGAATCAAGAAGGGGAATGAGGTGAGGTAAATAGATTTCAAAATGATAAAAACGCATCCTATCAGGTTTGAGTGAACTTGATAGGATGCGTTTTAGAATGTCAAAATTTTATACTCTTCGAAAATCTCTTCAAACCACGTCAGCTTCTATCTGCAACCTCAAANNTTCATTGAGTATTAAATTGAGTTTGAAGTGGCTTATTTCAAAGCTTTTTGTGTGTCTTCAATCATGAGTTTTGTTGATTCAAGACCTCCTCCACTTAGATACCAGAGGTCTGGTGTTAGTTGGATAATCTTACCATTTTTAGCGGCAGGTGTTTCAGCGATAAGGGCATTTTCTAGGACACCGTCGTTGCTAGAGTTGTCCCCACCGATGGCAAGAGTACGGTTGATGACAAAGAGGATGTCAGGATTGATTTCTTTGACACTTTCAAAGCTGACTTCTTGTCCGTGGCGAGAATCTTCAAATTGAGTATCAGTTGGCTTGAATTTCAAGGTTTGGTACAAGAAAGAGAAACGAGATTGGGCACCAAAGGCAGCCATTTTTCCTTCATTGAGGAGGATGGCAAGGGCTTTTTTGTCAGAGCTTTCATTTTTAGTAGCGACTTCTTGGATGCTCTTGTCTAGCTTGTCCAATTCTTCCTTGGCTTTCTGTGTACTAGTTTCACCAAAGGCGCTTGCTAGGGATTCGATATTAGTCTTGGTAGAAGTCCAGTAGTCGTCCTTGCTTGCTTGGAAGAGAACTGTTGGGGCGATTTCTTTGAATTTGTCTACGAATTTTTGTGTACGTAGGGAAGCAATAATCAAATCAGGCTCAAGGGCGGCGATAGCTTCTAAATCAGGTTCTCTCATAGAACCAACATTTTTAACTTTTCCAGCTAGGTCTTTGAGATAGGTTGGTACTGTTTTTGTAGGCATTCCAACGATATTTTTTTCAAATCCTAGAGCACGAATAGTATCCGCAGCGCCGAGGTCAAAGGTCACAATCTTTTCAGGAACTTTGGAAAGTTTGACTTCGTCTAGTGAACTTTTAATGGTTATCTCTGTTGGAGCAGAGTTGCTTGTTTCCGACTGACTAGTGCTTGAGTTTGTATTTGTACTGCATGCACCAAGTAGAAGCAAGAAGCTGGCCACTAGGGCAGTGAAATAAAGTTTAAGGGATGTTTTCATGATTTCTCCTTTTTAAAATGTGATAACGATTTAGGGAGTCTCTTGGTCTTATTGACTAAGAGACCGAAGGTTCTCTAACTTGAGCTTCTATGTTACTAGCTATAGATACAGATCTTTTTGCCATTGATATCAGCTAGCGTGATAGGAATCTCATAGAGTTGACTGAGCAGGTCAGCCTGCATGATTTGATTGGTTCTTCCCTTGCTAAAGACTTGACCGTCCTTGAAGGCGATAATTTCATCCGCATACTGGCTGGCCATGTTAATATCGTGGAGGACGATGATAATGGTCTTGCCGAGTTCCTCCACCAGTCGCCGAAGAATCTGCATCATGCTGACGCTTTGCTTGATATCGAGATTGTTGAGTGGTTCGTCCAGCAAGATAAAGTCCGTATCCTGGGCCAGTACCATAGCGATAAAGACACGTTGGAGCTGGCCGCCAGACAGACTATTGATGTAGCGGTCTTTTAAGTTTATCAGTTCCAGATAGTTCAGAGTTTCTCGAATTTTTTCCCAGTCTTCTGGTCTCAGGCGTCCTCGGCTGTAGGGAAAACGTCCAAAGCTGACCAGTTCTTCAACGGTTAATTTTGCCTGGTAATTGATCTTCTGCTTTAGGATGGTCAGTTCTTGGGCTAGTTCTTGCGAATTCCAACTCTCGATTTCACGACCTTTGATACTGAGAATTCCCTGATCTTTCTTGGTCAGTCTGCTCATGATGTGATACTGAGAATTCCCTGATCTTTCTTGGTCAGTCTGCTCATGATGGAGAGGAGAGTCGATTTTCCAGCACCATTTGGACCAATGAAGGCTGTCAGTTTCTGAGGACTGACTTCAAGCGAAATGCCTTGCAAAATATCCTGTTTTTGAATGGATTTGTCAATGTTTTCCAGTTTCACCGACGCGCCCTCCTATAAAGTAAGATAAAGAATAAGAAGCCACCCACACTCTCGATGATCATACTGATGCGAATTTCCAGCGCAAAGACTCGTTCAATCAAGGCTTGCCCCAAGGTCAAACTGATAAATCCGACCAGAATGGCCACGATAAAGAGCAACTTGTGCCGATAGTCTTTGACAATTAGGTAGGTGAGGTTGGCTAGCATAAAGCCGAAGAAGGCCATAGGTCCTACCAGGGCAGTTGCTGTTGAGGTCAAAAGTACGATACCCCAGAGGAGTTCTTTCTGTTCTTTTTCAACATCGAGTCCCAATACCTGAGCTGTTTCTCTTTGCAGGTGCAAGACATCCAGAATGACTGCTTTTTGAAAGAAAAAGATTGTCAAAGCAAGGATAATCAGAGAACCAATGGCTAGGATGGAAGTATTGAGATGCTGAAAGGAGGCAAAGAGACTGTTCTGCAATTTATCGTATTCATTTGGATCCATCAAGACTTGAAGGAAGGTACTGATATTTCGAAAGAGACTTCCGAGGGCTAGACAGATCAACAGAATGAAGACAAGGTCTTGCTTCATCAGTGTCTTCAAGTAGCCTTGCAAGGCGAGAAAGAAGAGGGATTGAAGTAGAAGTAAGACTAGGAATTCTAAAATGGGAGACTTCCCGAGTTGAAGAAACTTACTTTCAAAAACCAGTAGTAGGGTTTGTAGTAGGACGTAGAAGGATTCGATTCCTAAAATACTAGGCGTCAGGAATCGATTTTCCGTCAGGGTTTGAAAACTAATGGTCGAAATCCCAGTCGCGATGGCTACCAAGAGATAAACGATGATCTTTTGGGAACGCAACTTCCAAGTAAAGGCTGACAAGTGAGTGATGGGCCAAAAGTAGAGAAGACAAGCTCCGATGGCAAGAATAATGAGAATCCAGAAGAGCTTGGTATGTTTGCTTTTAGTCTGCATCTTTTCGTCCCCCTCTCCAGAGAAGTAGGATAAAGACGAGACTACCGATGATTCCTAGCAAGAGACTGACAGACAACTCATAGGGTCTGATCAGAACTCGGGATAGGATATCGCAAGCCAGAACTAGATTGGCACCAACCAGTGCGACCATGAGTTTGGTTTGACTCAGATTATCTCCATAACGCTTGCGAATAAGATTGGGAACAATAACTCCAAGAAATGGTAAGGCACCCACGGTAATCATGGTGACGCTTGTCGTTAATGCAATCAGAAAGAGAGCTAGTTTTTCAAGTAGGGAGTAAGAAATCCCCAAACTTTCACTGGTTTCTTTTCCTAGATTCATGATGGTAAAAGTTTGGGATAATTTCCAAACGGCTATCAGGATAATGAGGCCTAAGAAGAGCCACTCATACTGATGGGTCTGAATCATGGAGAAGGATCCTTGGGTCCAAGCAGTCATACTCTGAACCAGATTGAAACGATAGGCGATAACTTCTGTGACTGAGTCGATAATCCCACTATAGATGATTCCAATCAGAGGCAACATCCACCTTTCCTTTACAGTAAAAATGGTCATAAAGGCTAGGAAGAAGAGGGTAAATATGATGGATGAAACAAAAGCGAAGAGCATCTTTTGGGTTAGACTCGCAGACGGAAAGATAAAGAGGCTCAATACCATTCCCAGTTTGGCGGCTTCAGTGGTTCCAACTGTACTCGGAGCAGCAAACTGATTTTGAGTGATGGTCTGCATGAGAAGGCCTGCCATACTCATACTAGAGGCCGCAAGGAGAATACTGATGGTTCTTGGAAGACGGGACTCCTGAAATAGTAGCCAGGTCTGCTGGTCGAAAGCAAAGAGTTTTCCCCATGAAAAATCACTGGTTCCAATGCTAATAGAGAGAAAGACTAGGAGCAGAAGTAAGCCAATTAAATAATGAGAAAGTTTCATACCCCGTCCTTTCATGTAGATTTGGTATCGAAAGATACCTGCGGATATTACTGTAACATGTTTTTTCTAATCTGTCAATAAAATTTCTGACAATTTAATGTAAAAAAGAAAGAAAAATTCCTGAAAGAATATCTGTCTCTCTTTTTTATAGGAAAACTGAGTAAGAAACTATCCACCTTCCCACTATCCTTCTCCTCTAAAAAGTGGTAAAATGGATGAAAGAAAGAAGGAACTGAAATGACAACATTATTTTCAAAAATCAAAGAAGTAACAGAACTTGCTGCTATCTCAGGTCATGAGGCGCCTGTCCGTGCTTATCTTCGTGAAAAATTGACACCGCATGTGGATGAAGTGGTGACAGATGGCTTGGGTGGTATTTTTGGTATTAAACATTCAGAAGCAGCGGATGCGCCGCGCGTCTTGGTCGCTTCTCACATGGATGAAGTTGGTTTTATGGTCAGCGAAATCAAGCCAGATGGTACCTTCCGTGTCGTAGAAATCGGTGGCTGGAACCCCATGGTAGTCAGCAGCCAACGTTTCAAACTTCTGACTCGTGACGGTCGTGAAATTCCTGTGATTTCAGGTTCTGTTCCGCCGCATTTGACTCGTGGAAAGGGGGGACCAACCATGCCAGCCATTGCCGATATCGTCTTTGATGGCGGTTTTGCGGATAAGGCTGAGGCAGAAAGTTTTGGAATCCGTCCGGGTGATACCATCGTACCAGATAGCTCTGCAATCTTGACAGCCAATGAAAAAAATATCATCTCAAAAGCTTGGGACAACCGCTACGGTGTTCTTATGGTTAGCGAGTTGGCGGAAGCTCTGTCAGGTCAGAAACTTGGCAATGAACTCTATCTGGGTTCTAACGTCCAAGAAGAGGTTGGTCTCCGTGGTGCGCATACTTCCACAACCAAGTTTGACCCAGAAGTTTTCCTAGCAGTTGACTGCTCACCTGCTGGTGATGTTTATGGCGGTCAAGGCAGGATTGGAGATGGAACCTTGATTCGTTTCTACGATCCAGGTCACTTGCTTCTCCCAGGAATGAAGGATTTCCTTTTGACAACAGCTGAAGAAGCTGGTATCAAGTACCAATACTACTGTGGTAAAGGCGGAACAGACGCTGGCGCAGCACATCTGAAAAATGGTGGTGTCCCATCAACAACAATCGGAGTCTGTGCTCGTTATATCCATTCTCACCAAACACTTTATGCAATGGATGACTTCCTAGAAGCGCAAGCCTTCTTACAAGCCTTGGTGAAGAAATTGGATCGTTCAACAGTTGATTTGATTAAAAATTATTAAACATAAGGAGGTGGTAGGGATGGTAGAACCAAACCTAGAAAGCCTTGTAAAAGATCTTTACAATCATGCTCGACATGATTTGAGTGAAGATTTAGTTGCTGCTCTCCTAGAGACTGCTAAAAAACTGCCTACTACAAATGAGCAATTGCTGGCAGTTCGTCTCTCAGGTCTGGTCAATCGTGAATTGCTCAAGAATCCCAAACATCCGGCACCTGAGTTGCTCAATTTGGCTCGTTTTATCAAGAGAGAAGAAACCAAGTACAGAGGAACCGCAGCTTCTGCGATTATGTATGGGGAGCTCTTTAAAATGCTTTGATTCCATTGTGGATCAAAGTATTTTTTGGTACGACGGGCATGTCGTGCATCTGAGGTGTAAGTCCTCGGTGGGCACCTGCTACCGGTGAACCCAATAGCGATTCCCAAGCCTGACTATCGTGAGGTAGCGGATTAAAACGGTCTGGAGATAGACCGTTTTAAGTCTGACACTGGAAATAAGAATCGTCAGAGGAAGGGATAGCGAAATCGTGGCTCTACGAACAGGAAGGTGATAGTAAGGCGTATATAGCGGATAAGGGGGCCAGAAACTCTAAAGTCCAAAAAGGTAGTCGTAACCTATATGCGTAAATCACGAGAGTAATTGAATTCGGACTAAGGTTTGTGTGAAAAAGATAAATCTTTCTAGAGTCTAAAGACTCTGCGTCAGATTTCCTATTTTCACTCTAACCTTTTAACGTCCTCATATCTTGTATAAACGAGGAAAGATGTAGGACTTATCCCGTGAGGTCTCATGAGCGCTGAAAGCGTAGTAACAAGGAATCATGAGAAGTCAGCCGAACCCATAGTAGTGAGGAAACTTCTGTAATGGAAGTGGAACGAAGTGAGGAATCGTCAAACGGTAGGGGATAGGCTGTTTGAAGTGTGCTATGAGAAAGATAGGGTAAGGTGAAATTATAGCGGGATGAAATAAGATATGAACAAATTGATTGGGGGAATTAAATCGCTTTCTATCGATGTTTTAGAAGATACAGTGCCCTAGTCCAACTTCAATATACTATAAAAGAACAGATGGAAGCAATTATGATTGACTTCTATCTTTAAAATAAATGGTCTGATAGGAAAAACGTGACTCCTCATAAAATATAGTATAGTACAGATGGAAGCAATTATGATTGACTTCTATCTTTAAAATAAATGGTCTGATAGGAAAAACGTGACTCCTCATAAAATATAGTATAGTACAGATGGAAGGCTTTTGTAGACTGGAGGACGAAGGAGTTTAGAAACTCTCGTTAAAAGTTAGTTGAACCGGAGTATGGTGATGTAAATCATTATCAAAAATTATTTCTAAATCGAAATAGTTGACAGTTGAAAGGACAAGTGTTACAATTATTCTATTCATTTCGATATCGAAATAATTGGAGGTGTTATGAAAGATAGTCATTTGCTAGCCCATCATATTCGTTTGTTGAATGGGCGGATTTTTCAGAAGTTACTGAGCCAAGATCCTGAGGCTCTTTATAGGGGTGAGCAGGGTAAGATTTTAGCGGTTTTATGGAATAGTAAAACTGGCTGCGCAACTGCGACAGATATCGCGCTTGCGACTGGGCTTGCGAATAATACGCTGACGACTATGATAAAAAAGCTAGAGGAACAAAAGCTTGTAATTGTTAGTCCGTGTGGAAAAGACAAGCGTAAGAAGTATTTAGTTTTAACGGAGTTAGGCAAGTCCCAGAAAGAAGTGGGGCATCGTGTTAGTCAGAAATTGGATACGATCTTTTACAAAGGATTTTCAGAGGAAGAAATTCGGCAATTTGAAGCCTTTCAAGAAAGAATTTTGGCGAATCTGAAAGAGAAGGCAAAAGAGGATTAAAATAGATCAAATTAGCTGTTTATAAGTAAAGGCCGCTTTCGACTTTGTTTTCCAACTCTTAGGACAAGGAAACTATGTGGTTAGTTATGGTCAGACTCAGATTGATGGCCTTGCTTATGCCCAGTACAATATCTTCCGTTTAGAAAATGGAAAAATTGTAGAGCATTGGGACAATAAGGAAGTCATGCCTAAGGTAGAAGACATGACCAATCGAGGAAAGTTTTAAAATGAGGACAAAGAATGATTGAATACAAAAATGTAGCACTGCGCTACACAGAAAAGGATGTCTTGAGAGATGTCAACTTACAGATTGAGGATGGGGAATTTATGGTTTTAGTTGGGCCATCTGGCTCAGGTAAGACGACCATGATTAAGATGATTAACCGTCTCTTGGAACCGACTGATGGAAATATTTATATGGATGGCAAGCGCATCAAAGACTATGATGAGCGTGAACTTCGTCTGTCTACTGGTTATGTTTTACAGGCCATTGCCCTATTTCCAAATCTAACGGTTGCGGAAAATATTGCCCTGATTCCTGAGATGAAGGGCTGGACTAAGGAAGAAATTGCTCAGAAAACAGAAGAGCTTTTGGGCAAGGTTGGTTTACCAGTAGCTGAGTATGGGCATCGTTTGCCTAGTGAACTATCTGGTGGAGAACAGCAACGGGTTGGTATTGTCCGTGCTATGATTGGTCAGCCTAAGATTCTCCTCATGGATGAGCCTTTTTCGGCTCTTGATGCTATTTCGAGAAAACAGTTGCAGGTTCTGACAAAAGAATTGCATAAAGAGTTTGGGATGACAACGATTTTTGTAACCCATGATACGGATGAAGCTTTGAAATTGGCGGACCGTATTGCTGTCTTGCAGGATGGAGAGATTCGTCAGGTGTCGAATCCTGAGACTATTTTAAAAGCTCCTGCAACAGACTTTGTTGCAGACTTGTTTGGAGGTAGTATTCATGACTAATTTAATTGCAACTTTTCAGGATCGTTTTGGTGATTGGTTGACAGCCCTATCTCAACATTTGCAGTTGTCACTTTTGACCTTGTTACTAGCTATTTTGCTTGCGATTCCCTTGGCTGTTTATCTTCGCTATCATGAGAAGTTGGCGGATTGGGTCTTACAGATTGCAGGGATTTTCCAGACCATCCCGTCTCTGGCCTTGTTGGGGCTCTTTATTCCCTTGATGGGAATTGGAACCTTGCCGGCTTTGACAGCACTAGTAATTTATGCGATCTTTCCGATTTTACAAAATACCATCACTGGACTCAAGGGAATTGATCCGAGTCTGCAAGAGGCTGGGATTGCCTTTGGGATGACTAGATGGGAGCGACTCAAGAAGTTTGAAATTCCACTGGCTATGCCGGTTATCATGTCTGGGATTCGGACGGCAGCAGTGTTGATTATCGGTACGGCAACCTTGGCTGCCTTGATTGGTGCTGGGGGACTAGGTTCCTTTATCCTTTTGGGAATTGACCGTAATAATGCCAGTCTGATTTTGATTGGGGCCCTTTCTTCAGCAGTGCTTGCCATTGCCTTTAACTTCCTACTAAAAGTGATGGAAAAAGCAAAATTGCGGACGATTTTTTCTGGTTTTGCCTTGGTGACCATATTGCTTGGTTTGTCTTATAGCCCAGCCCTCTTAGCTCAAAAAGAGAAAGAGAACTTGGTCATTGCTGGGAAATTGGGTCCAGAACCAGAAATTTTGGCCAATATGTATAAGCTCCTCATTGAAGAAAATACCAGTATGACTGCGACTGTTAAACCAAATTTTGGGAAAACAAGCTTTCTCTATGAAGCTCTGAAAAAAGGCGATATTGACATCTATCCTGAATTTACAGGAACGGTGACTGAAAGTTTACTTCAGCCATCACCGAAAGTGAGTCATGAGCCAGAGCAGGTTTATGATGTAGCGCGTGATGGTATTGCCAAACAGGATCATCTAGCCTATCTCAAACCCATGTCTTATCAAAATACCTATGCTGTAGCTGTTCCGAAAAAGATTGCTCAAGAATATGGCTTGAAGACCATTTCGGACTTGAAAAAAGTGGAAGGGCAGCTGAAGGCAGGTTTTACTCTCGAGTTTAATGACCGTGAAGACGGAAATAAGGGCTTGCAGTCAATGTATGGTCTCAATCTTAATGTGGCGACCATGGAGCCAGCCCTTCGCTATCAGGCAATTCAGTCAGGTGATATTCAAATCACGGATGCCTATTCAACCGATGCAGAGTTGGCACGTTATGATTTACAGGTATTGGACGATGACAAACAACTCTTCCCACCTTATCAAGGGGCTCCACTGATGAAAGAAGCTCTTCTCAAGAAACATCCAGAGTTGGAAACAGTTCTCAATAAATTGGCTGGTAAAATTACTGAAAGCCAGATGAGCCAGCTCAACTATCAAGTCGGTGTTGAAGGCAAGTCAGCAGAACAAGTAGCCAAGGAATTTCTACAAGAACAAGGTTTGTTGAAGAAATGATGGGGTAGAGACTTTAAACATACTGAACTCAACTTCCTTAAACGACTAGATAAAAGAATGCTCAGACAATTTCGTCTGGGCTTTTTTGATGTGAGAATGACTGAATGTCACTTAAAATGGAAAGAAAGAGAAAATTTTCATGATTTTCTAAAATTTTACTGTAAAGACAGTTGACTATTCATAAAATAGGTGTATAATATTTTGTGAACTACTTAACAAATAAGGGGTTTCAGCTCATGTCGACTAAGGTTAGAAATCTTGTGTATAGGCAGTTCATTATCTAATAGAGCGTTGCGTCCGAAAGTCTATCCAGACACGGCTCTTTAAAAACAAAAGGAGAAATGATGCATACTTATTTGCAAAAGAAAATTGAAAATATCAAAACAACCCTAGGTGAAATGTCAGGTGGTTACCGTCGTATGGTTGCGGCTATGGCTGATTTAGGATTTTCAGGAACTATGAAGGCTATCTGGGATGACCTCTTTGCCCATCGTAGTTTTGCCCAGTGGATTTATTTGCTGGTTTTAGGAAGTTTTCCTCTCTGGCTGGAGTTGGTTTACGAACATCGTATTGTTGACTGGATTGGGATGATTTGTAGCTTGACAGGGATTATCTGTGTAATCTTTGTATCGGAAGGTCGAGCAAGTAATTATCTTTTTGGCTTGATTAACTCTGTTATTTACCTTATTTTGGCCCTACAGAAAGGCTTTTATGGTGAGGTGCTGACGACACTTTACTTCACAGTCATGCAGCCAATTGGACTTCTAGTTTGGATTTATCAGGCACAGTTTAAGAAGGAAAAGCAGGAGTTTGTCGCGCGTAAACTGGACGGCAAGGGCTGGACAAAGTATCTTTCCATTAGTGTGCTTTGGTGGTTGGCCTTTGGCTTCATTTATCAGTCTATTGGTGCCAATCGTCCCTATCGTGATTCAATCACAGATGCAACCAATGGGGTAGGGCAAATCCTCATGACAGCTGTTTACCGTGAACAGTGGATATTCTGGGCGGCTACCAATGTCTTTTCAATCTATCTCTGGTGGGGAGAAAGCCTGCAAATTCAAGGGAAATATCTAATTTATCTCATTAACAGTCTAGTTGGTTGGTATCAATGGAGCAAGGCAGCTAAGCAGAATACTGATTTACTTAACTAGGAAAAGATGTTTGAAAGTGCTGTTTTGAGATTTCGATTAAAACAGATATAGTTGATAATCAAGGATTTATAGTATGAAAAAGAGGATCGGCGGGTCCTCTTTTGTTGTTGAAAAGATAAAAAGCTCAGTAACCTAGAAATAAGACAACTGAGCTTTACTCTATATTCAATTTTTAGGAATGAGAAGGTCTAGATAAAATTGGACAACTTCCTGGTCTGTGAAATCTTGACCTTTTTTGAGCCACCAGGTCAATGTCTCGATAAAGTTGGACACGACCAAGTGTTGGAGGTAAGAAGTAGGTAGACTTGGGTGAGTTTGCTTCAAATCAGCAGCCAGCATGGGATAGACGTGGTGCTCAAGCTCTCTCTGTAGTTGACGGAGGAAATAGTCATTTTTGGAGAATAGTAGACTGGTGATATGGTCTTGGTTTTTCTGAAAATGCAGAAAGAGGTGGGCTAGGTAATCTTCGGTTGAAATGGCTTGCTCTCTTTCAAAAAGATGATGGAAGAGGTAGCGGCAGAGCTGGTCCAGAAGAAGCTCCTTACTCTCATAGTGACAGTAAAAGGTGGATCGTCCCACATCTGCGAGATCAATGATATCCTGAACAGTAGTGGCCTCGTAACCCTTAGCATTCAAAAGTTGTATAAAAGCTTGATAGATGGCTTTTTTGGTTTTGCTGATACGGCGGTCAATGTTAGTCATATGGACACTTAAGGCAAATTGTTCAGAACTGAATAAAGCTGACGTTTTGCTTCTATCCTTTCTTTGAGTTTTAGTGGATAATGATAATGAACAAGGTGTTCATAAATCTATTATAACAAAGGAATGAGAAATATGAAGGCAAAATATGCTGTTTGGGTGGCTTTTTTCTTAAATTTGACTTATGCCATTGTTGAGTTTATTGCAGGTGGAGTATTTGGTTCTAGCGCTGTTCTTGCTGACTCTGTGCATGACTTGGGAGATGCGATTGCAATTGGAATATCAGCTTTTCTAGAAACAATCTCCAATCGTGAAGAAGACAATCAGTACACCTTGGGCTATAAGCGGTTTAGCCTGCTAGGAGCCTTGGTAACAGCTGTGATTCTCGTAACGGGCTCTGTTCTAGTCATTTTGGAAAATGTCACGAAGATTTTGCATCCGCAACCAGTCAATGATGAGGGGATTCTCTGGTTAGGAATTATTGCGATTACTATCAATCTGTTAGCGAGTCTGGTGGTTGGTAAGGGAAAGACAAAGAATGAGTCTATTCTGAGTTTGCATTTTCTGGAAGATACGCTAGGGTGGGTAGCTGTTATCCTGATGGCGATTGTTCTTCGATTTACGGACTGGTATATCCTAGATCCTCTTTTGTCCCTTGTCATTTCTTTCTTTATTCTTTCAAAAACCCTTCCACGTTTTTGGTCTACACTCAAGATTTTCTTGGATGCTGTGCCAGAAGGTCTTGATATCAAGCAAGTAAAGAGTGGCCTGGAGCGATTGGACAATGTGGCCAGCCTTAATCAGCTTAATCTCTGGACTATGGATGCTTTGGAAAAAAATGCCATTGTCCATGTTTGTCTAAAAGAAATGGAACATATGGAAACTTGTAAAGAGTCTATTCGAATTTTCCTAAAAGATTGTGGTTTTCAAAATATTACCATTGAAATTGATGCTGACCTAGAAACTCACCAAACCCATAAGCGAAAGGTGTGTGACTTGGAACGGAGTTATGAGCATCAACATTAGAAAAAAGTGAAAAATACTTGGGTACTATCTTATTTGGAATAGAGTAATTTCTTTATTATTTAAATATTTCAAAAATTGGTAAGAGAAGAGCATTGTATAAACTCCAGATATATGATTGTTAATGATAAAAATTTTTCGATTAGGTGCAAAATGCTTGACTTGGAGTCAACTCAAAGTTATATAATAAGATAAGTGAGTTAGAGTAGCTTAAACTCAGTGAATGAAAGGAGAGGAGGTTAGCCTATGAATATTAAATCTGCCAGTGATTTGTTGGGAATTTCAGCGGATACGATTCGGTATTATGAACGGGTTGGTCTTGTGCCACCGATTACTCGTACTGCAACTGGGATTCGTGATTTTCAAGATCAGGATATAGAAGCGCTGGAATTTATTAAGTGTTTTCGTTCGACAGGTGTCTCTGTAGACAGTTTAGTTGACTATATGTCGCTCTACCAAAAGGGGGATGAAACGCGAGAGGAGAGGCTTGGTATTTTAGAAGAGGAAAAGAAAAAATTAGAGGAGCGCTTGTCTCAGTTACAGACGGCTTTAAATCGCTTAAATCTCAAAATTAAACTTTATAAGGAAGGAAAATTTTAAATGAAATCAGCAGTATATACAAAGGCAGGTCAGGTTGGACTTGCTAGCATTGAACGTCCGCAAATAATAGAAGCGGATGATGTGATTATTCGTGTGGTTCGTGCGTGCGTTTGTGGTTCAGATTTATGGAGGTACCGTAATCCAGAAACGAAAGCTGGACACAAAAATAGTGGACACGAAGCGATTGGGATTGTTGAAGAAGCTGGGGAAGCCATTACGACGGTGAAACCAGGTGATTTTGTGATTGTCCCTTTTACACATGGATGTGGTGAGTGTGATGCCTGTCTTGCTGGATTTGACGGTTCTTGCGACAATCATATTGGCAATAATTTGGGGGGTGATTTTCAGGCAGAATATATTCGCTTCCACTATGCAAACTGGGCGCTGGTTAAAATCCCTGGTCAACCTTCTGACTATACAGAAGGGATGCTCAAGTCCCTTTTGACTCTTGCAGATGTCATGCCGACAGGCTATCATGCGGCGCGTGTTGCAAATGTTCAAAAAGGGGACAAGGTTGTTGTTATCGGTGATGGGGCTGTTGGTCAATGTGCTGTCATCGCGGCTAAGATGCGTGGAGCATCACAAATTATCCTTATGAGCCGTCATGAAGACCGTCAAAAGATGGCTATGGAGTCAGGTGCGACAGCTGTTGTTGCAGAACGTGGTCAAGAAGGAATTACCAAGGTGCGTGAAATCCTCGGTGGAGGAGCAGACGCAGCACTTGAATGTGTTGGTACGGAGGCTGCTATAGAACAGGCGCTAGGTGTTCTTCATAATGGAGGGCGTATGGGCTTTGTAGGAGTCCCACACTATAATAATCGTGCTCTTGGTTCGACATTTATGCAAAATATCTCTGTAGCAGGTGGGGCAGCTTCTGCTACAACATACGATAAGCAATTTTTACTAAAAGCCGTCCTTGATGGTGATATCAATCCAGGTCGCGTCTTTACTTCAAGTTATAAACTGGAAGATATCGACCAAGCCTACAAAGATATGGATGAACGTAAGACAATTAAGTCTATGATTGTAATCGAATAAAAAACGAATAGGAGTTTTAGAACTCTATTCGTTTTTTATGTTATCCTATTCTTGATTTAGGGTACTTTCTCTTAATGTCAGTTTGGTTCCCAACATGGTCAGGCTAGGTATTTTCCGACCGTGGAGTACTTCTTTGTTAAGAATATCCATACCTGCTCGCCCCATTTCTTCAGTATAAACTGTGATGCTGGAGAGGGGAGGATAAACCTGCTTGGTCAGGCTGGTGTCGTTAAAGGAAATGAGGCTGACACGGTCTGGTAGGCTGATTCCAGCTTCTTGGAGCGCACGAAGGGCACCGATGGCTAAACTATCGCTGGCTGCGAAAAATGCTGGTGGGAGTTGGTCTCCCAAGCTCTGAATGGCTTCCTTCATCAAGTCATAGCCAGACTGGGCAGTAAAGTTTCCTTGAAAGACCAGTTCATCATGATAGATTCCTTTTGCTTGACTGTAGTTTCTGAAATTTTCCAGCCGCTTATCCTGAATGATTTCTTCTTGGTCAGTTGTTTCTTCAAGGCCTGTTAGAATCCCGATACGGTCCATTCCTTGGCTGAGGAAATAATCGACAACCTGTTTCATGGCAGTGTAAAAGTCCGTAATAATACAAGTATGCCCCAGAGAAAGTGTATCACTGTCTAGAAAGACCAGGGGTTTTTGGTATTCTTCAAAGGCAGAAATCTGAGCTCGACTAAACTTTCCGATGCAGAGAATTCCAATCACTTCCTCGCTTAGGGTAAAAGGGTGGTCATTAAAATAGCGCAAGATATCGTAGTCCAACTCTTGGGCTCTTTTTTCTATTCCTAGGCGAATCTGGTAGTAGTAGAGGTCGTCTAGCTCCCCTTGTTCGCTGACCCATTGAATAATGGCAATCTTTTGCTTGGGTTTATGGGACTCGCCTGTCTTGAGGTGCTTGGTGTAGCCCAGCTCTTCAGCAACGGTTAAAATACGGTGTCTGGTTTCTTCTGTAACAGATAGGCTCTGGTCGCGGTTGAGGACACGGGATACGGTCGCGATAGAGACAGAGGCTAGCTGTGCAATGTCTTTTAAGGTAGCCATAAGTCCTCCTTGATTAGGTTAGTATATCATATTTTTCTTCTTTTTACTGATGTTTTACTAAAATTTTAGTAAAAAGGATTGACCTTGGGAAATTCCTTGGATACATTGGTGAACACACAGACTACAACGGTGGGCACGTTTTTCCTGCTGCTATTTCCTTGGGAACTTACGGTGCAGCTCGTAAGCGTGACGACCAAGTCTTGCGTTTCTACTCAGCTAACTTTGAGGACAAGGGCATTATCGAAGTGCCTCTCGCTGACCTCAAGTTTGAAAAAGAGCACAACTGGACCAATTATCCAAAAGGGGTTCTTCATTTCTTGCAAGAAGCTGGGCACGTGATTGACAAAGGTTTTGATTTTTATGTTTATGGGAATATCCCAAATGGTGCTGGCTTGTCTTCTTCAGCATCCTTGGAGCTCTTGACAGGAGTCGTGGCAGAGCATCTCTTTGATTTAAAACTAGACCGTTTGGATTTGGTTAAAATCGGAAAACAAACAGAAAACAACTTTATCGGAGTCAACTCTGGTATCATGGACCAGTTTGCTATTGGTATGGGGGCTGATCAACGTGCTATTTACCTTGATACCAACACCTTAGAGTATGATTTGGTGCCACTTGATTTGAAGGACAATGTCGTTGTTATCATGAACACCAACAAACGCCGTGAATTGGCGGACTCTAAATACAATGAACGTCGTGCTGAGTGTGAAAAAGCAGTGGAAGAATTGCAAGTTGCCTTGGATATTCAGACCCTGGGTGAATTGGACGAGTGGGCCGTTGACCAATATAGCTATCTAATTAAAGATGAAAATCGTTTGAAACGTGCTCGCCATGCTGTGCTTGAAAACCAACGTACCCTTAAAGCTCAAGCAGCCCTTCAAGCAGGTGATTTGGAAACATTTGGTCGTTTGATGAATGCGTCACACGTTTCTCTGGAGCATGATTATGAAGTAACTGGTTTGGAATTAGATACCCTTGTTCACACAGCTTGGGCACAAGAAGGAGTTCTCGGTGCTCGTATGACAGGGGCTGGTTTTGGTGGCTGTGCCATTGCCTTGGTTCAAAAAGATACTGTTGAGGCCTTTAAGGAAGCTGTAGGCAAACACTACGAGGAAGTAGTTGGATACGCTCCAAGCTTCTATATCGCTGAAGTTGCAGGTGGCACTCGCGTCCTTGACTAGTCAAAAGGAGGCTCTATAGTGACCTTAGTAGATAAATTTGTAACACATGTCATTTCTGAAAGTTCATTTGAGGAAATGGATCGAATCTACCTGACCAATCGTGTTTTGGCACGAGTGGGAGAAGGTGTTTTGGAAGTTGAGACCAATCTGGATAAATTGATTGACCTCAAGGACCAGCTAGTTGAGGAAGCCGTTCGATTAGAGACGATTGAGGATAGTCAGACTGCGCGTGAAATCCTTGGTACTGAACTGATGGACTTGGTGACTCCTTGTCCGAGTCAGGTCAATCGTGACTTCTGGGAAGCCTATGCCTACTCTCCTGAGCAAGCGATAGAGGATTTTTATCAACTCAGTCAGAAAAATGACTACATCAAACTCAAGGCCATTGCTAAAAATATCGCTTATCGTGTTCCATCTGATTATGGAGAACTTGAAATTACCATCAATCTCTCTAAGCCTGAAAAGGATCCGAAAGAGATTGCGGTAGCCAAGTTGGTGCAAGCTAGTAATTATCCTCAGTGTCAACTTTGTTTAGAGAATGAGGGTTACCATGGTCGGGTCAACCACCCAGCTCGCAGCAACCATCGGATTATCCGTTTTGAAATGGTTGGTCAGGAATGGGGGTTCCAGTATTCGCCCTATGCTTACTTTAATGAGCATTGTATCTTTTTAGATGGCCAGCATCGTCCCATGGCCATTAGTCGTCAGAGTTTTGAACGTCTGTTGGCTATCGTAGAGCAGTTTCCAGGATATTTTGCTGGATCTAATGCCGACCTGCCGATTGTGGGGGGCTCTATTCTAACTCACGATCATTATCAGGGAGGCCGTCACGTATTTCCTATGGAATTGGCTCCCTTGCAAAAGACCTTCCGATTTGCTGGTTTTGAGCAGGTCAAGGCTGGAATTATCAAGTGGCCAATGTCTGTCCTACGCTTGACTTCGGATTCCAAAGAGGATTTGATTAACTTAGCTGATAAGATTTTCCAGGAATGGCGTCAGTATTCAGATTCTAGTGTGCAGATTTTGGCAGAGACGGACGGAACACCGCATCACACCATCACACCAATTGCTCGTAAACGCGATGGACAGTTTGAGTTGGACTTGGTCTTACGAGATAATCAAACATCACCAGAACATCCTGATGGCATTTATCATCCTCACAAGGATGTCCAACATATCAAGAAGGAAAATATCGGCTTGATTGAGGTCATGGGCTTGGCTATTTTACCACCTCGTCTGAAAGAAGAGGTGGAGCAAGTCGCTAGCTATCTCGTGGGAGATGGTGATACAGTTGCCGATTATCATCAGGAATGGGCAGACCAACTCAAAGTCCAACATCCAGACCTAGCGGATAAAGAAAAAGCCCTTGAAATCGTCAAGGACTCTGTTGGTGCTATCTTTGCGCGTGTACTGGAGGATGCAGGTGTCTACAAGCAGACAGAACAAGGACAGGCAGCCTTTATGCGCTTTGTGGAGCAGGTTGGAATTTTGCCAGACTAGGAGCTTTCTCCTTGCACAGTCCTATAAAAAGTAGTATCATAGTGTCGTTTGAAATATCAGGAGGAAACAATGAAAGATTTTCATTTTGACGCTATATCTGCCTTTGAAAATTACGAAATTGAACAAATGAGAGATGGTCACGTTGTGGTGACGACCAAAGTAGTGGACTCGTCGCTCAACTACTATGGCAACGCCCATGGTGGTTATCTCTTTACCCTTTGCGACCAGATCAGCGGTTTGGTGCTCATATCTCTGGGGCTTGATGGAGTGACACTCCAATCCTCTATCAACTACCTCAAATCAGGAAAACTTGACGATGTGCTGACTATTATAGTTGCTTAGTTTCAAACAAGCATGTTATAATAAAGCTATGGCATATAGTACAGATTTTAAACAGCGAGCATTAGATTACATCAAAGAGGGGCACAGCCATGTCGAGGCAGCCAAGGTTTTTGATGTTGGCGTCAGAACTCTCTTCACGTGGGAAAAGAACTTACGTGAACAAGGACACTTAGAGAGGAAAAAGCGAGTCGTCAAAAACCGAAAGATTCCTTTAGAGGAATTGAAATCCTTTGTAGAGGCTCATCCAGATGCTTTTTTACGGGAAATTGCGGCACATTTTGATTGTGCTGTCCCTTCAGTATGGGCAGCTTTAAAGCAGATGAAGGTCACTTCAAAAAAAGATGACGAGCTTTAAGGAACAAGACCCAGAGAAAGTCGCTGAGTTTCTTGATATTTTGGATAACCTAAACGATTTACCAATCGTATATATTGATGAAACAG
>NZ_VMLM01000032.1:0-9458 GCF_013276695.1 Streptococcus sp. 4155 | reverse complement strand
ACAGTGTTTTGAGCAACCTACGGCTAGCTTCCTGGTTTGCTCTTTGATTTTCATTGAGTAGAAGAAGCGAATGAAGAGAGTAAGATGAAAGAAGCTATAATTGAGTGGAAGGATTTCTCTTTCCAGTATGAAACACAACAAGAACCGACCTTGCAAGGGATAGACTTGACCATTTACAAGGGAGAGAAAGTCTTAATTGTTGGACCATCTGGATCAGGTAAATCTACCTTGGGTCAGTGTTTGAATGGGATTATTCCCAATATTTACAAGGGTCAGACATATGGAGAATTTTTGATAAAGGGTCAAACAGCCTTTGATATGAGCATCTATGATAAGTCTCATCTGGTTAGCACAGTTTTGCAGGATACAGATGGGCAGTTTATCGGCTTATCTGTGGCAGAGGACTTGGCTTTTGCTCTAGAAAATGATGTAACAAGTCTAGAAGAGATGAAAAGTCGTGTTCATAAATGGGCTGAAAAGCTGGACCTTCTCCCTTTACTAGCTCAGCGTCCTCAAGACTTGTCTGGTGGACAAAAGCAGCGAGTTAGTCTAGCCGGTGTCTTGATTGATGAAAGTCCGATTCTCTTGTTTGATGAGCCACTCGCCAATCTGGATCCCAAGTCAGGTCAGGATATTATTGAATTGATTGATCAGATTCATAAGGAGGAGGGGACGACGACCCTTATTATCGAGCACCGTTTGGAAGATGTTCTGCATCGACCTGTGGATCGGATTGTCTTGATAAACGATGGCCGTATCCTCTTTAATGGAAGTCCTGATCAGTTATTGGCGACTGATTTGTTGACCCAAAATGGAATTCGCGAACCCCTTTATCTCACCACTCTCCGTCAATTGGGTGTGGATTTAGCCAAGGAAGAACAGTTAGCAGATCTGGATAACTTGTCTATCTCAAAAGGTCAGGTTCAGTTGCAGAATGAACTGGCAAAAGAGATGCCAGATTTGCAGTCACTTTTTAGACTAGAGGAGGTTTCTTTTTCTTATGATGATAGACCGATTTTAAAATCCCTACATTTGGATATTAAAAAGGGTGAAAAGATTGCCATTGTCGGGAAAAATGGAGCAGGGAAGTCAACTCTAGCCAAGGCCTTAAGTAGCTTTATTCAGACGGAAGGTCGCTATCTTTGGGAAGGGCAGGATATAAAAGGAGATTCTGTTGCAGAGCGGGCGGAACGAGTAGGCTATGTGCTGCAAAATCCTAATCAAATGATTTCAACTAACATGATTTTTGATGAGGTGGCTCTGGGACTTCGTTTGCGAGGTGTGGATGAGAAGGAAATTGAAACGAGAGTCTATGAAACTTTGAAAATCTGTGGTCTCTATGAATTCCGTAATTGGCCTATTTCTGCCCTGTCATTTGGTCAGAAAAAACGTGTCACTATTGCCTCGATTTTGGTTTTAGGAGCTGAAATTATCCTCTTAGATGAACCGACAGCAGGTCAAGACCAGAAGAACTATACTGAGATTATGGAATTTCTCGAAGAGTTGCATCAAAAAGGTCATACCATCGTCATGATTACGCATGATATGCAATTGATGCTGGATTATTCAGACAGGGCCCTTGTCATGGTTGATGGAGAACTGATTGCTGATACTGATCCAGCTAGTCTGTTGAGCAATCCTGAGCTGTTAGTAAAAGCCAATCTAAAAGAAACTTCAATCTTCAACTTGGCTAAAAAACTAGACGTGGATCCACTTGCTTTAACGGCATTTTACAAAGAAAGGAGAGAAGGATGCAAGCTAAATTAATTGGTTACCAGCATAGAGATACTGTGATTCATCGCTTGTCAGGAGCTGGTAAACTTCTCTTTTTCATCCTCGTGTCATTGGCGGCCATGATTAGCTATGATACCAGACTGCTTGTTCTGATTGCCATCTTTTCGGTCTTTCTCCTCTATTTGTCAGAAATCCGTTTTAAAGATGTTTCCTTTGTGGCCGTTTTTGCGACGGTATTTGCCGTTTTAAACGTTTTGATGGTCTATCTCTTTTCTCCTGAGTATGGGGTTGGACTTTACGGAGAGAGAAGTGTGATTTGGCAGGGAATCGGTGCCTACACTCTGACCAGCCAGGAGCTCTTTTATCTGCTAAATCTGGCCATTAAGTACCTTTGTACCATTCCTCTGGCTATTATCTTTTTGATGACAACCCATCCTAGTCAGTTTGCTTCTAGTTTAAATCAAATTGGTGTGCCTTACAAGATTGCCTATTCAGTCAGTCTGACCTTGCGCTATATTCCAGATTTGCAGGAAGAATTCTTTACTATCAAAATGTCTCAGGAGGCGCGTGGGATGGAATTATCCAAGAAAGCTTCTCTTATGCAACGAATCAAAGGCAATTTGCGCATTATTACTCCCTTGATTTTTAGCTCGCTAGAACGCATTGATACCATCGCGACCGCCATGGAGCTTCGGCGCTTTGGGAAAGAGAAAAAACGCACTTGGTATAGTTATCAGGCCTTGAAAAAAGGAGACTATCTTACCTTGTTCTTGGCAGCCTTGTTTTTAGTAGCTAGTTTACTACTTATCTTGCAGAATCAAGGACGATTTTACAATCCTTGGAAATAGCTTGAAAAAATTGAAAAAATCAAGTCGTTTCTATTGACAATGATTCTGAAAGTGTTATACTAAGAAAGTAGTTTCGCTGATTTACTTCAAACCTGTTGTGAGGTAAGTTAACGATGCCTTAACCACGCTGTTTGCTGAGCTTGACTCCGGGCAGTGTGGCTATTTTTTTGCAATGGTGAAAGGAAGCAAGTCATGACAAATCACATTGTATTATTTGAACCACAAATTCCACAAAATACAGGCAATATCGCGCGTACTTGTGCTGCGACCAATTCTCCCCTCCACATCATCAAGCCAATGGGCTTTCCTATTGACGACCGCAAGATGAAGCGAGCTGGATTGGATTATTGGGATAAACTAGAGATTTATTTTTACGAGAGTTTGGAGGATTTCATGTCTCATATGAAGGGCAAACTCTATCTGATCTCAAAATTTGCTGAGAAAGTGTATTCTGATGTGGATTTATCGACTGACGAGGACCATTATTTTCTCTTTGGACGTGAAGACAAGGGCTTGCCTGAGGACTTTATGCGAGAACATCCTGAGAAGGCTCTCCGTATTCCCATGAATGATGAACATGTCCGCAGTCTCAATGTGTCTAATACCGTCTGCATGATTGTCTACGAAGCCCTCCGCCAGCAGCACTTTGCAGGTCTTGAGCTCGTTCATACCTATGAAGCAGATAAATTGAAATAAAAAATGAAAATGAACAAAATGCTTGCGCTTGCAAGCGTTTTTTGTTATGATAAAAGAGTCTTCAGGGCAGGGTGTGATTCCCGACCGGCGGTAAATTTGACTAGCTATTTTAGCTTTCTCGTCGTTGTCTTGTCTCGATATACTTTAAGTATTATCTTCGACTGCGACGCCTAGATAAATCTAAAATATCTTAGCCAAATAAGTCCGCGAGCGCAAGCTGATGTGGTGAGATTCCACAACCGACAGTATAGTCTGGATGGGAGAAGACGAAAGAATAGCTTTGTCTGTTCTGATAGATTTATAGCTAAACTGTAACCGCTTGCTTGAATTTCCTTAATAGAGTGAGAGGGAACTTTTGGGATATAAAAAATGAGAATAGATAGAGGAATCCTTTCTAACTTCTTCTGATTTTATAGAAAATTGGAGGAACCTGTTATGACAAACACACGTCGACTTTCGACCATTGCGATCTTATCAGCCATCTCATTTGTGCTGATGTACTTTGACTTTCCGCTCTTGCCAGCGGCATCCTTCCTCAAGATCGAATTTAGTATCTTGCCAGTCCTTGTGGGTCTGGTGGTCATGGATTTGCCTGCTGCTCTAGGAGTGCTCTTGCTTCGCTCACTCTTGAAATTGCTTCTTAACAGCCAAGGAGTGAATACTTACATTGGTTTGCCGATGAATATCGTAGCTTTGGGAGTTTTTGTCATCGTATTTGCTTTGATTTGGAAAAAGGAACGGACAACCCTTCGTTTCCTACTAGGCTCTCTAGCTGGAACTATTGGTTTAACCTTTGCCATGTTGGTTCTCAACTATGTTTATGCTGTTCCTTTGTACGCTAAGTTTGCTAACTTTGATATTGGAAAAATTTTGGGACTTTCCAACTACCTAATGACCATGGTATTACCTTTTAACTTGATTGAGGGTGTAATCTTTTCCGTTTCATTCTGGTTGTTGTACGTCCTTTTGAAACCAACCTTAAAACACTATGAAAGATAAACAAACATTTTTAATGAAGGGCAGTTTTGCCCTTTTACTTTTCGTTATTCTTGGCTACATGGTCAAATTTTACCCTGAAACGCTGGTCGGTTTTGACCAATTGATTCAAACGGTAGTTCGAGGAGATTTGCCAGATTACTTGACTATTCTTTTCAAAGCCATCACACGCTTGATTGATATCCCAGTGATTATCACTTGGGTTGTTATTACAGCTTTTGTCTTTTATCGTAAGCGATGGAAGATAGAAAGTTTCTTCATGCTGGGGAATTTGGCTTTAGCGGGTCTTTTAATCGTGACCTTTAAAAATATCTACCAGCGCCCACGACCAGCTATCTTACATCTTGTGGAGGAGAAGGGATTTTCCTTCCCAAGTGGGCATTCTCTGGCTGTAACTTTGATGGTAGGTACTCTGATTGTCATTCTCAGTCAACGAATTAAAAATCCAGTCTGGAGAAAAATTGTACAAATCGTCCTTGGCCTCTACCTAGTTAGTGTGCTGGTATCAAGGGTATATCTGGGAGTTCATTATCCATCAGACGTTCTTGCCAGTCTCTGTCTGGGTTTGGGAGTCCTGTTTATCGAATTTCCCTTCTATGACAAGATCCGCTTCCAATGGCGATTTAAAGGCAAGCAGAAGTGATGGAAAAGATAAAAAATTGTACAAATACAAATAGAACCATATGAAATATATACTTGAAACATGTTTTGGTGTTTGATATATTTTAATAAATAAAGCAAGGAGGAAGAAAGTGTGGGTATGCTATTAGCGACACGATTAAAAAATAAAAGAAAGGAATTAAAATTATCTCAAAAAGAATTAGCTGAGGGGATTTGTGAGCAAGGGCAGATTAGCCGTATGGAGCAAGGTAAATATTCACCTGGGTCAGAATTACTCTTTCAACTATCTAAGCGATTGAAGGTGAGCATGGATTATTTCTTTGAAGATACTGAGGTTTCTAGTTTAGAAAATATTGATAAGTTTAAAGAATTATCTAAGAAATTTTTGGATGAGAGGGAATATGAATCTCTCCATTACATCTATGAATTGGAAAAATCTAAACGTACTCGTCTATCTGCTAAAGACCAGATTTATTTGGACTGGATTGATACATTAGTTCAATTCTGTTATTTAAATCATCAAACAGGGGCAGTTGCGAAACTGGAAAAAATACTGTTATCTCTGAAAAAATCTGATTTTTACTATCTACAACTGGGAAATACCTTGGCTAATTTTTATTTTGATATGGGGCAGGAAGACACATATCAGGAACTCTATCAACTTTTAAAAGAGAACCTCCAGTCACTATCTGTTCATCATTTGGAACAGTTAGAATTGATGATTAAATTCCGATATAACTATTGTAGATATTTGTGGTTGAATGAACGAACATCTGAAGCTATAGCAGAAATTACAGAAACGATAGCTATTTGTAAAAGATATAATAGTAGTTATCGATTAGCAGATTTGTATTGTTTATTGGGAAATATAAGCGAGAGCTTTGCTGAAAGGGATAGGATACTAGGTTTTTATCAAGTATCTTATCAGCTTTACAAGCACGAAGAGAACCAGAGAATGATGCTAGAAATTGAGAAGGAAATGAAATTATTGGAAAGTGAAGATTAAGAAAAAGATTTGTATTTTTAGATAACTTAAATTCATATTTCAAAAAAAATAAAAAAACACCATAAAAATTATTGACAAACCAAAATTGATGTATTAGAATATCATCAATAGTTTTTGATTTTGGTATTGGAGCTTTGGGGATATATTGGGCGTTGTTAGGATTTCAATTTCCTTTTGAGCTGAAGAAGGAGGCAATCCAATGAATACTTTTCTGACCAATAAAAATTACCGGATGTTGCTAATTAATCAATGGGTTTCGTCATTTGGTGATACGCTGTTTTATATTTCATTTATTTCTTATGTATCGGGATATAAATTTGCTTCATTAGCTGTTCTTTGTATAACAGTTTCGGAGACTTTGCCGCAGATTTCTCAGTTGTTCACAGGCGTTATTGCCGATTTTCAAAAAAATCGTGTTGCAAAATATATTGCTATATTGGCAAGTAAGTTTCTGCTTTATACTCTATTGACACTGTTTGTAACGGATAAGAACTTTTCTATGGGGATGGTTTTTCTTATTTGTGGCATCAATCTTTTATCAGATACCATGAGTTATTTTGCAGGTGCTATGATTTCTCCTTTGTATGTGAGGATTATAGGAGATGATATGACAGATGCTATGGGGTTTAGACAGGCAACTGCTGGTGTAGTTAATATTCTTAGCAACCTTACAGGTGGAGTTTTGATTGGGGTCATCAGTCTTCAGATGTTTGTGGGTTTGAATGCTTTGACCTTTCTTTTTGCACTGTTGGGTGTGGTGTTTATTCGTACTTCTTTGAGAGATATTGAGGGACAGATGGAGGTTAGTAAAAGATTAACCGCAAAATCTTTTGGAGAGCATTTCCTCTATTCTATGAAGATATTGTCAAGTTTTCCAACCATCATCAAATTAATATTCATTGCAGCTATGAACCAAGTGATTTTAAGCATTATTACCCCTTTAACGACTTTGATGTTGATTCATCATCCATTTATCTTCTTTGACACTGGGAAATCCATTGCAGCATTGTCAGTGGTTATTTTTTCAGGAACGATTGTGGGAAGTTTTTTGAGTGGAGGTATCCTAAAAAATATTCCCATAAAAATGATTGTCTACTTTGAAGAAATTATGCATCTCTGTATTCTCTTTTCTTGGTTGATCAATCATTTCCTCCTTTTATTGGTAGTTGTCTTCTTATGCGCAGTTGCAGTAGGAATGATGGGGCCTCGGATTTTCAACCTTGTATTCTCGATGGTTCCAGAAGAAGTCATGGGAACCATCCAGTCAGTGCTTGGAGTATTCAATGTTGTTGTACCAGGAATTCTTAGCATGCTCATCGTTGCCTTAGCGAGTGCTACAAACCTAAAAATCACAGTGCTTCCACTTTTTATTTTTGTATTGACTGCCTTAGCAATTGTGAAAGCAATGAAAATAGAGTAATAGTAGTATGAACTACTGTCTCTTTTTGGGTGGGAGTTCATTACCCATCAGACGTTCTTGCCAGTCTCTGTCTGGGTTTGGGAGTCTTGTTTATCGAGTTTCCCTTTTATGACAAGCTCCGCTTCCAATGGCGATTTAAAGGCAAACAGAAGTGAGTATCGAATTCCCTTGAGGAGAAAGAAATGAAAGTCAATATAGCATATCTTCATCCGACTCAACTATACTTATTAGAAAAATGGACCATTCTGTATTATCCCATTACGCTGATTTAAGTTGGAGGAGCTCTTCCCATGCAACCTTAGAGCTTATAAAGAGTCCGATCAATACCGTCCAGCTAGAAATTAGGAGGAATCAGCAAGTGATTCCCCTGTCCCTCATAGAGTGATTATAAAACCATACGATAAATGTACCTCCTTAATTAATAAAATCAGACTTTACATGTTTAGAGAGATCACTGTTCCCAAGAGATACCATAATTCCTACCGTAAGCAATATTATATTTCTATCTATTTTAGTCACCACCTAAAACTATGATTTTGCAAGAAAGGTTATGGAATTCTCAAGCAATATGGCTAAAATTAGATAGATATACAAAAGGAAAGGTAGAAGCTTTCATATGTATGGTATATCAACACGAGAGCATAGTAATTGCGTAAAATATATTTTTTTGCTATACTAATCAATATTTATTTGCAAAAGGAATGAGTTAAGATAAGCAATAATAATTTTAAATACTTACTTTGCAATCAAATTTTTAACTTGATTGCAAATATTTTTTTCAGTGTAACAATCATCTCAAAGGTTTATTCACAAAGTAATTCTATCAGTGAATCAACATTTGTTTTGATAATAGGAACTATTTCAGCAGTTATAGGAGGTTTGATTGGACCTATTTTTTTAGACAAAATTTCACATAAAAATGTATTGTCGTTTACTAATCTGATTGGTGGGCTAGTTACTCTGTCTTATACCATTATCAGTTCATTTAATGATAGTATTATAATAACCTATTCCACAGTCTTTTTAATAAGCATCACCAATAGTTTTTATACTCCTGCACGTCTAGCTATTGTTCCTAGTATAGTTGATAATGATGCGATAGTAAAAGCAAACGGTCTCACCCTAAGCATTCGTCAATCCGTTCAAACAGCAGGCTGGGCACTTGCAATTCCATTGTCTACGTTACTAGGTTTGCAATATTCATTATATTGTATATCTTTGTGTTTCTTGCTCTCCTCAGTTCTAAGTTTTTATATTCACGTTGAAAAGAATCAACATAAACCAAACTCTTCCAAAAGTTCATATGTATATCAAATTTTTGAAGGTCTCATACCTATAAGGGATAATCCTGTCATCAGGGATATAACTATTATGGATATTATTGAAAATTTTGCAAATGTGATTTGGACATCTTCATACCTCCTAGCATTTACAACCACTATCCTTTTAACAAGTGAAACTTGGTGGGGATACCAGGGTTCAGCATACTTCTTAGGGATTATAGTTGGAGGAGGGGTAATAACAAAATACTCTCATAAACTTCAACATTTTCCAGGAAAATTTTTGTTTATATCATCACTTCTTGTTACACTACTCACACTATTTTACACTGTTAATAGAAGCCCTATCATAACAATTATTATTTCTTTTCTAGTCGGCCCCCCTGCACAAATTAGAAATATAATTCAAGAATCAATTATTCAAGAAAAAGTTGATCCTAGTATATTGGCAAGAGCTTTTGCTGCCAGAAGTGTTTTAATGCAACTAATGTATGCTGTAGCGCTAGTTTCATTTAGTTATCTAGCAGACTTAATTGGAATTTTGCCAGTATACTTTATTTCAGTTATCATTTATTTTGCAATTTCATTTATTCCTGTAATATCGTCAGCATTAAAAAAAACACTGTGAAATTATGTATTTTTATGGAGATATAAGACTTCATATATCGTTTTGAGTAGTTTATGAGTACAAGCTATGATAGTTTCCATCTTACTGCCTCCTATTCCATTAGATTAGACTTCCTGCGAAACAATATATGGTATAATAGTTCTATGGATTATGAAGCAAGTGAACAACTAACTGATGCACGATTTAAGCTCCTGGTTGGTGTTCAGTGCACGACTTTTGAAGAGATGTT
>NZ_VMLM01000031.1:0-6318 GCF_013276695.1 Streptococcus sp. 4155 | reverse complement strand
TACTCAATGAAAATCAAAGAGCAAACCAGGAAGCTAGCCGTAGGTTGCTCAAAACACTGTTTTGAGGTTGCAGATAGAGCTGACGCGGTTTGAATTTAATTTTCGCAGAGTATTAGACTTCTATTTTATCATAAATCTACCCCTTCTTGCAGACTCTTCTATTAAAAACTTAGCGCCAAAAAGATTCCTATCCTAGCTTACTTGCCTAACTAATCTATAAACATCGAAAAAGACTGGTTGCCCAGCCTTCTCCATCATTTTAGTCCTTTTTCAAACTTCCTGCACGAGTTTGAGTTCCTGCATAGGCAAGCAAGAGAAGAGTTCCTGCAATAGCTACAGATACACCATTAGCAATTCCCGCAACAATTCCTTGGGCAAATACTTTTTCTGCAGCTTCTTGATAAATCACAACATCTCCAAGTGGTGCCAAGACACCCCAAACAAGGGCATTTGCAAGTAGTTGAATGAGGTTAAAAATAAGAATATCTTTCCAGTCAAAGACACCATTGATCACGCGAACGTACTTTCTAAATAGCCCCACAGCTAGACCAAAGAGCCCACTAGCGATAATCCAAGTCCACCACAGACCGTAACCAGCAAGAGAGTCCTTGATTGCATGACCAATCAACCCGACAAGCAAACCGATAATCGGTCCAAAAATAATAGAAAGTAGCGCTTGTACCGCATACTGAAGCTGGATGCTTGTATTTGGAACAGGGGTCGGAATGTTGATCATCCCGATGACGACAAAGAGGGCAGCGCCAATTCCTACAGCAACAACTTGTTTAATTGATTGATTTTTCATCTATATTCTCCTATTTTATGATTCTATTTTCTTTATTTCAATGGTCCAAGATGAACCGACACCTACATTATAGGCCTTGGCAAAGGAACCTTGGTTGATAGCCAGACCTAAACGATAGAGAGAGTTGATGTAAAGGATGGGTTGCCCAATTCTCACATCTGCAAATGATTTGCCATAAACAACCTGATTTTGATAGACCAGCATATCAGCGTGATAGATGGTCACTTCAAAACGGTCACCAAATTCTGGTTCCAGTTTGTAAAATTCTTCTCGCGTAATAGAGGTCCAAAGCGAACCAAAACGCACATCCAGAATATCAATGGCTCCCTTCACCAGATGATCTTCACTAATGGTCTCTACGACTGGAAGTTCCACAATCTGATCCACACTGAGCTCTGGCCCCACTTCCTCAAAAGAAATGTGACCACTGGCCAGTTTAGCACCAGTATAGGCATAGACATCACGACCGTGGAAAGTATAAGAATGCTCTGTGTTTTGACGCCTATTAGCTACCTCAGAAATTTCACGAACGGCTACAATACCAACGTGTTTCTTGATAAAAGAAAGAGTCCCATTATCTGGCGTGACAATGTATTGATTGTTTGCAGTCTTGGCAACCACACTCTTACGTTTCGAGCCGACACCTGGATCGACAACCGATACAAAAGTCGTTCCCTCAGGCCAGTAATCCACCGTCTGAAAGAGACGGTAACTACCCTCAAAAATATTATAAGGTGTGATATCGTGCGTCAAGTGATGAATTTTTAAGGTTGGAGACTCTTCTAAAGCCACTCCAATCATAGCCGATACCGCACCATCAACCAGACCAAAGTCTGATTGTAATACCAGTAAATTATTATTCATTTTATCTCCTTGTATATCCTTTATCATACCATATTTCAGAGAAAGTCGCTAATAGCTATTTCAATTGCTTAGGGTATAGTTTTACCTTATAGCAGATTTCCGCTAAAAGTTCTCCCTTATTGGCTAGTAGGTGCATTTTTTTTGAAAAAGGATATGATAGTTACATCATGAAAAAGTAGGTTTTATTATGAAAATTATCCTTGTCGGAGGGGGAAAAGTTAGTTTTGCCCTCTGTCGCTCCTTGGTTGCAGAAAAGCATGATGTTTTGCTGATTGAGCAAGACGAAGCTGTTCTCAATCATATTGTCAGTCGCTTTGATATCATGGGTATCCTTGGTAACGGGGTCGATTTTGCCATTCTTGAGCAAGCCAGCGTCCAAGATTGTGATATCTTTATCACCCTGACTGAGTACGATGAAGTCAACATGATTGCAGCTGTTCTAGCCAAAAAAATGGGAGCTAAAGAGACCATCGTTCGGGTGCGGAACCCTGAATATTCTAACTCCTATTTCAAAGAAAAGAATATTCTCGGTTTTTCTCTTATCGTTAACCCTGAGCTCTTGGCTGCCCGCGCTATCGCCAACATCATTGACTTCCCCAACGCTCTATCTGTCGAACGTTTCTTTGGTGGACGGGTCAGCTTGATGGAATTCACTGTTAAATCCTCCAGTAGTCTTTGCCAAATGCCCATTTCTGATTTTCGGAAAAAAATTTGGCAATGTCATTGTCGTGCGATAGAAAGAGATCATCAAATTATCATTCCAAGCGGTAACATGACTGTACAGGATAAAGATAGAATCTTTGTCACTGGTAACCGTGTTGATATGATGCTCTTCCATAATTATTTCAAGTCTCGTGCCGTGAAGGGTCTTCTTATTGTTGGAGCTGGTAGAATTGCCTATTATCTACTAGGTATCCTCAAAGATAGTCGTATTGATACTAAGATTATTGAAATCAATCCTGAAATCGCTAGCTTCTTTAGCGAGAAATTCCCAAACCTCTACATCGTTCAAGGAGATGGTACCGCACAAGATATCCTGCTGGAAGAAAGTGCTCAAAACTATGATGCCGTTGCGACTCTAACAGGGGTCGATGAGGAAAATCTGATTACCTCTATGTTCCTGGACAGGGTAGGTGTACAGAAAAATATTACCAAGGTCAATCGTACCAGTCTCCTCGAAATTATCAATGCGCCTGATTTTTCAAGTATCATCACACCTAAAAGTATTGCCGTAGACACGATTATGCACTTTATTCGTGGTCGGGTTAATGCCCAGTATTCAGACCTTCAAGCCATGCACCATCTAGCCAATGGCCAAATCGAAACCCTGCAATTCCATATCAAGGAAGCCAATAAAATGACTGCCAAACCTCTTTCTCAACTGAAATTGAAAAAAGGGGTTCTTATTGCAGCTATCATTCGAAAGGGCAAAACGATTTTCCCAACTGGGGAGGATATGTTGGAAGTTGGAGACAAGCTCCTAGTAACAACCTTGTTGCCGAATATCACTAAGATTTATGACTTGATCGCGAGGTAAGAAATGAATAAAAGTATGATTCGCTACCTCCTTTCAAAGTTACTTTTGATTGAAGCGGTTCTCCTTTTGGTTCCTGTAGCTGTCGCTCTCTATTACCGTGAATCGAGCCAAGTCTTTACAGCCCTCTTTACAACGATTGGAATTCTGGTATTACTAGGTGGCTCAGGAATTTTACAAAAGCCAAAAAATCAACGGATTTATGCCAAGGAGGGAATCTTGATTGTGGCCCTCTGTTGAATCCTTTGGTCCTTCTTTGGTGGTCTCCCCTTTGTCTTTTCTGGGCAAATCCCTAGCGTTATTGATGCCTTTTTTGAAATTAGTTCTGGCTTTACAACTACTGGAGCAACTATTTTGAACGACGTTTCGGTTCTCAGCCGTTCCCTCCTCTTCTGGCGAAGTTTTACCCACTTGATTGGAGGGATGGGAGTGCTTGTTTTTGCACTTGCTATTATGGACAATGCCAAAAATAGCCACCTAGAGGTGATGAAGGCTGAGGTTCCAGGTCCTGTTTTTGGCAAGGTTGTATCCAAACTAAAAAACACTGCCCAGATTCTCTATCTCCTTTATCTAGCTCTCTTCTCCCTCTTTGTCATCATCTATTATCTAGCTGGCATGCCTCTCTACGATAGTTTTGTCATTGCTACGGGGACAGCGGGAACTGGAGGCTTTACCGTCTATAACGACGGAATTGCCCACTATGGCAGCTCACTGATTACCTATCTGGTCAGTATCGGAGTTCTGGTTTTTGGGGTAAATTTCAACCTCTACTACTACCTCATGCTCCGTCGCATCAAGGCCTTCTTTGGTGACGAAGAACTTCGGGCTTACTTGGTCATTGTACTGGTTTCTACAGGCTTGATTAGCCTCAACACCCTCTACCTCTACCCAGGGTTTTCAAAGAGCTTTGAAATGGCCTTCTTCCAGGTTTCCAACATCATTACAACAACTGGTTTTGGATATGGAGATATTACCAACTGGCCCCTCTTCTCCCAGTTTATCCTCCTTTTCCTCATGGCAATCGGTGGCTCTGCTGGATCAACTGCAGGTGGACTCAAGATTATTCGAGGCCTCATCCTTTCAAAAATTGCCAAAAATCAAATTTTGTCCATTCTATCTCCCCACCGTGTTTTGACTCTCCATGTGAATCAAACGGTGATTGATAAGGATACCCAGCATAAAATTCTCAAGTATGGTAGATTGAAACTAGAATAGTACATCTGGACTTCTAAAACATTGTTAGAAATCGATTTGACTGTCCCGATTGATTTGTCCTATTCTTATTTCATTTTATTATATCTTTAAATCCCGATCAGACATTTCAGTACCTGACTTATCCTCAATGAAAATCTCTTCAAACTGCGTCAGATCTATCTGCCCGACTTTATCACTTAATTCTCCGCCGACCTTACTTAATCCCTTGGTACATCTGGATTTTCCGACTATTTTTCAACTTTTTTGTTTGTTGTATATAATTATGTATGCTATAATAGAGTATGGCATTTATTAAAACAACAACCAACAAAGAAGGGCGTACTCATGTCTATCTTGTGGAGGGATATCGAAAAGATGGAAAAGTCAGACAGCGTATTTTGAAAAAATATGGTCTCTTAGATGAACTAGAGGTAGAGGAACCTGATATCTTAGAACGTTTGAAACGTGAGGCAAAGGAAGGTCTACTAACAGAACCTCAATTCTTTCAAGTAAGCTATGACCTACTGGCTCCTATGAATGAGGTGGATCAGTCCTATGGTTGGATGGTCTTGGATAACCTGTTTGAAGAGTTAAAACTAACCGAGTTTCTAAAGACAGTGAAATCGAAATCAGAGTACGATTTGGCTCAAGTTTTAAAACTATTAGTTTTTCAGAGAGTCCTCAATCCAGATAGTAAGTTATCTACTTATGCTTCTCAAGTAAACTTATTTGGTCATTGGGAAATAAGCCTCAACGCTATTTATCGTTCGTTAGATAAGTTGGATACCTTGAAAGAAAAACTTCTGCTTCATCTTCATAAAGAAGTGAGTCGCATGACCAAGCGTGAAGCACGTTTAGTTTTCTACGATGTAACGAACTACTACTTTGAAACAGATATCCCCGATGAGACGGTTGTTTCAGTTGATGGTGAAATTCTAAAAGAAGGACTAAGAAGGCGAGGTCCTAGTAAGGAACATCGTCCCAAACCCATTGTCCAATTAGGATTATTTATGGATACGAATGGAATTCCCATCAGTTATAAGTTATTTAGAGGAAATCAAACAGATCCTATTACCTATCTTCCAGCTGTTGAGGAAGTTAAAAAACAGTTTGGAATTGAGCGTATTGTGGTGGTGGCCGATAAGGCTATGAATAGCTCTTACAATATTTCTGAGATGATTCATCAAAAAGATGGATGGCTCTTCTCCCAGAAGCATCGTGGACGGCGTGGCGCCTCAAAGGAGCTACAAACACAAATTCTAAATCCAAACGATTGGCAATTTAATAAGGAGTTGACCTTCGCAAAGAAGTCCTATCTACGTGAACGCAAGCTGGGAACGAAGAAGGATTCTCCACTTGTCAAAGAGAAAGTTCTGATTACTTGGTCTAAGAAATACGCTGATCGAGAACGGATTCGTCGGGAAGGTGCTTTAGAATATGCCAGCCAACTAACCAATGCGGAACTCTTTCGACAGACCAGTAAAAAAGGAGGCAAGAAATATCTAGACCTCCACTATCTGGATGAAAAAACAGGGGAACTAAAGCCTTTTTCCCCACTTGTTACCATTGACCATGAGCAGGTTGATTTTGATGCTCAGTTTGATGGTGTGAATGTTCTTGTAACAAGTGAAGTTGGAATGACAGATGAAGAGATGTTGGAGGCTTATAAAGAGTTAGCTAAGATTGAGGATTGCTTCCGCATCACGAAGACAGAGCTTGAAAGTAGACCTGTTTATGTATGGACAGAAAATCATATACAGGCACATTTTTTGACTTGTTTTATCGCTTTAATTCATCTTCGACTCCTCCAACATCAAATTAATTGGAAGATGAGTCCAAGGAGAATCGCTAATGCTCTCAACAGTGCCAAAGCAACTAGGTTACAAGATAATTACTATAGACTACAAGAAAGTCCAGATAT
>NZ_VMLM01000030.1:0-22912 GCF_013276695.1 Streptococcus sp. 4155 | reverse complement strand
TTTACCATAGATTTTGAGCTTTCAACACATATTACTAAGCCAAAAATGCTCTAAATTTTTGAAATTCTAACAAATTCCACTCAACTTTATCATCATATTTGACTTTCACAATATCTTTCTCAAAATAACATGGAATAAAGATAGTTTTCTTTTGAAACGGGTTCAGAAGTAACCGTATCAAGTGCTAATAATGCTTGAGTTAATTTACAAGAACCTACTCCAGTGAAATGATCCTATCACATTGCCGTGCTTGCTCCATGTTATGCGTAACAATCAAAATTGTTTTACCAAATTGATCTCTCAAAGTTCGAATCAAATCGAATGCTTTTTGAGACATTTCAGGATCTAACGATCCGGTTGGTTCATCTGCTAGGACAATATCTCCGGGCTTTAAAATAGCTCTCACAATCGCAATTCTCTGCTGTTCACCTCCCGATAATTCATTGACTTTACTATTTAACCGATTTTGTAGACCAACAAATTCTAGCGTTTCCTTGATTCTCTGCTCTTTCTCCTGTCTAGAGAAATTCGAAAAAGTCATGGCAAGCATCAGGTTATCTTTCACACTAGATGTAGAAATGAGTGCATTGGATTGAAAAAGATAGTTGATGACATTCCTTCGATAATGAACTGCTGATTGCGAATTTACCTTAGGCAAAACTTTTCCGTTGATTAGGATTTTACCACTGTCAACAGTATCCAATAGTCCAATCATATTGAGGATAGTCGATTTTCCAGAACCAGAAGGTCCTACTAAAGCTACAAATTCATTTTCCTCAATATCAAAGCTTAAGTCTTTGAAAATTTCTCTTGAACCAAATTGTTTTGATACATTTTGTACTGAAATTCTAGACATGAGATTACTCCTTAAATGATTGTATGATACTCTCTCCTTCTTTACGGAACAAACTGAAGTAAAGAAGCATTATCTGAAAAGCAAATGTAGCTAGTGTCATGACTATTCCCAACTTAGAACCCACCAAGATAGAAACGATTAGTTCCATCACAGAAAAACTAATAATGAGAGAAACCACACCAATATATCTTTTCCATGGTGAGAATCCCATAAAGTATTGAACATACAATTTTTCTTCAAATAACAAGCGGTACATTAAGACAAAACTCCAGAAAATAGCCATCATCGTAATGATGATAATCGCTATAATCGTGCCGAAAAGATAAAATGTATAACTCAGATCTTTTTGAAGACCATTGATAAAGTTCTTGACAGTTGTAAAACTCAACCGATTATCCGTTAAATCTGGAAATTCTGTTTCTAAAACGGACACTACCTGTTCCATTGTTTCCCTATCACGAATCTTCAAAAGACCATTATAGCCGCTGACAACTAAGTTTGCCGACTCCATGAAATATAGATTCTCTGGTGTTGAGACAAAAATAACTGGATTCTCACTAGTTGTACCATAAGAAATGGAATCTGACCAAGTAAATATTGGTCGAGACGGTTGGTAAACCTTGAACATAAATTTCGGATTTTCTGTGAAATTAGTTTGTAAATCTCCCGGTTTTACAGTGACACTTTCCTGTAAATAAGCCTTCATCGCCTCAAGTTCTTCTGTATTGAGCGTGTTAGGTAGAAGATAAAGTCGAGTACCATTCCTCATCTCTAGCAACTCCTCATCACTTAGGGGAATACCTAACTCTTGCAGGTAATTATAGGAGAATTTCAAATACCAAAATGGTTTTTTAGGGACATGTTGGTATGTCCCATAGACTGCATCAAGGTACTCCTGATTAAGAAATTTTCCTTGGGCAATATAGACACCTGGAAGCTCAGATATACGCTGGTAAAAGTTATACATACTACGCTCAAGGGAATTTGTAGTTCCTGCATATGTACCTACATCATCTCCCTCAACAAAGCTGGAGATAACGTACATATCTTCAACATTTTTCCACTCCCTAGATACTTTCATATTATCAATAAACTGATTCGTTGGAGCATCTAAAGAGTAACTGACTGCGATTAACAAACCAGCTACCAAGGTATAGAATAACAAGCAGGTTACCATTAAAGGCTTCATTGGTAATCGTTTATGAATTGCGGCTAATGGAGAAACCGAATAAACAATAATCGTTGGAATAATGAATATCAATAGTAGCAACAAGACTGAGAGGCTGACTCCAGCAAAAACTAGAATAAACGATGATAAACCAAAACTAGACCAGCCTGACAACAACCAACTACATAAAGAGATAATTGGAATAATGTAGATTGAAAATAGTAGAGAATTTTTGAAAAAAGCAGACCATAATTCTTTTCTATCCCATCCTAAAAGAATCAATGTTCCGAAATGTTTAAAGGATTGAAGAACACAGATTAAGAATAGAATCAGTAAAATGAAGGCATTTACTAAGATGCTGATAGCAAGTATTATTCCCCAAATTCCCTGATCAGTACTACTTCCAAAACTTTCTTTTGTCAAATCCTCAACAGAAATACCTGACATCTTTGAAAGATGCAACAGAAAGTTATCTCTTGAGACAGCATCGTGGAGACCATTGATATGGTATATCCCATTGATCGTATTAGTGTTTTGAAAAGTATAATCTAATCGTTCAATGACTACAGGTGTGCTAAATAATAAATCTGGAAGCTCGTAAAGCATATTATTTGAGCCTTTGTCAAGTCCAATAGTCATACTATTATCACTATGAAATAATAAATCTGCAAATTGTTGTTGTGAGACTACTATTTTACCCGTACTTTCAAAATCTGAAAAACCAGCAGAGCTGCCAAGGATGTCTATATAAATCCTATTTAGACCTTCTCCTGTATCACTACTTTCAGAACGTTTTGTCCATATGGACAAGTCACTCTGTTCTAAAAAATAATTAAATACATCTTGTGATTGCTCTTCTGTTAACTTCTGAAGATAAACTGTTACAGTTTCGGAATGATGATTATAACTCTGCCATGACTGTTGATACTGTAAACCTGCTAAAAAAATTGCCACCAGAGCAAGTAAGACACTCTGGATGGCAATCAAAAACAGGATTAAGTATTTCATTTTACCTAATAACATGTTTTTGTATGTCATAGGTACTTACCTACAATTCCAGTAACATTCAGCTGTAGCAGTTCCGATGAATTTAGAAACACGTGCTTCTACTCCAGGTGATTGCCAGCCTGAGAATGCCCCGTTAGCAGTTGCTGAGTGTTCGTAAACACTAGACTGAACATTTGAATAGCTCCAAAGGCCAGCAGTACGACCATAATCCCAATAAACTGCAGTACCTTTATACCAAACTGTTGCAGCTGAAACAATCGAACCACCTGCACCAGCTAAAGTCAGTGCAAGTAAAGATGTTGTAATTATTTTTTTTATGCTTTTCTTCATCGTAAAGCCCTCATTTCTTTCACTTAAAATCTAACAATAACAATGACTGCATTTAGAAATATCAACAAATCATACCCTAGTACATCGGAATCCCTTCTTTCTAATTAAAAATTAGATAAAACAGAAATACCATATAGTTAATTAGTATTTTCATCATTTAATCAACTAATCAGCCTTCCCAACATCAAGACCATTGGACTCCTTTTGTGATTGCACTCGAATCTCCAATTGTTTATTCTTCTGAATAAACTGTTGGTAAGGAATTGTATTACTAAACATAAAAACACCTAGTAATGCAAATGTAACTAATTTTTTAATTCCACGTTTTTTTCTCATGCAATGAAACCCCTTTCTTTTTTATTCTAACAGATATATTTTATTTAGTCAAGTGTTTTTATTATATTTTGAACTTTTTTTATTATTACTATAGAGAATTATTTATTCCTTTAACTTGCTATTTTGAACTAAAAATTTTATAATGAAATTAAGCAAATAGGAAGGATTATTATCTTTAATGAATACACTCGCAGAGAAATTCAGATTGAAAAGAAAAGAGTTGAGACTCTCCCAACAAACTCTTGCAGAAGGAATTTGTGAACAAAGCCAGATTAGTAAAATTGAAAGAGGTCATTTTATTCCCTCCGCAGACTTGTTATTCAAACTCTCTCAACGACTTGAAGTCCCTTTGGATTACTTTTTCAATGAACAAATCGAAGTTAAGTCTAACCTCTCTAATTTCAAACATCTATCTGCTCGCCTATTAGATGACAGAAATTATGACGATTTAGAATATCTTTATAAAATAGAGGTAGAACGAAGCACTTTTCTAACATTAGAAGACCGAACTTACCTTGAATGGATTAAATCTATAATTGACTTCTATCAATATGACAGTAAGTGTGAGGCAATTTCGTCATTGGAAAATATATTATTAAAAGTCTCTTCAAATACTCTGATTTATTTAAAGGCCTTGAATACTCTATCTAATTTCTATTCCTTAGTGGGTCGTGAACAAGAATATGAGGCAAACTACTCTCATTTGATGGAGTTATATCAGACAAAAAATTTTGAGCATCAAGAGTTTTTATTTGGCTACATCAGAGTTCGTTACAATTACGCTCACTACCTAGTATCAAAGGAAAAATATAATGAAGCCATCCAAGAAGCTCTTAAGACGATTGAACTCTGTAAACAAAGACAGACAAGCTACCAACTGGCTCCTCTACTTATTCTTGTAGGAAATGCTGGAGCCAAATTTCTAGACAAAGAACAAGTCAAAAATTATTATATAGAAGCAAAAGAGTTATGTAAGATTTATAACAATGCTTTAATGTTGATGAAGATAGAAAATTATTTGAAAGAATTAGATACTGTTTAGTTAATCTTGATATTGGAGTGTTACTGAAACATTAAATAGCCTGTAAGGCTGATAGTTAGATTAATACTATCAGCCTTATGATTATGTGACTATTAGTTCGTCTCGCTCCGTTAGGTGCGAGACAAAAAAACCACCCGCTATGCGGGTGCAGTTCATTCAACACCTGATAGTATGCGTTTTTTAGGGTTTTAAAGACTGATTGCTCAGTCTCTTTTTCATTATAATTCAGTTATAATTTAATCTTATTTGAAAAAGTGGGTGATGCTTTTCTTTAACAAGACTATGATGATAGTACTTCCAAAAGTTATAGATCCCATGTTATCTTTCAAGTATCAGTGTTCTAAATTCGCTATATCTTGTTAGGGGTTGGGTAGAATCATTGATAACAGACTGTTGCAAATCTAGTTAGCTGCATGATTTATATTTATCTATTTTTCTAGTAACCAATCTATGATATTTTTCTTCTCAATACCATTGTAATTTGCTGTTGGCTGAATCGTATCCATTGTTAATAGATATTTTGGGAATTGATCTTTAATGGCTTCTAGTGGTCTAAGTTCTCTTTCTAGTGTTTCTGGAGCAAGTGTTGTTTCACTGACCTGATAATAAGCGTAGTGGCCAAGATCAGTTACAACAACAAAATCAACCTCATACTTATCTAAATTACCAACATATACTTGTGAATATCTACGCCTCAATTCCAAATATACCATATTTTCCAAGATATGCCCAATGTCTTCTTTGTGGTCTGGTAATAAGAGATGTCGTAAACCTAAATCAACGGGATAATATTTTTCTAAGCGTTGCAATAATGCTCGACCTTTTACATCAAAACGTGGAACAGAATAAAAAAGTAAACTGTCTGTCAAAGTTGTCAAATAATTTTCCAAAGTATTATGGGATATTGAAACATTTTGTCTGACTAGGGTATTGCGAATCTTATTTGTTGATATTAAGCTACCTGTACTACTGAGAAGGGTTCGGACAATGCGCTCAATAATAGTAGGATTTGGATTTCCCAATCTAGTGACAATATCATTTAACAGTATGGAGTTATATATTCCTCTGAGATAGTCAATTTTTTCAGCGTAAGATGATGTTTGCAATAAGTAAGGGAAAGCACTAAAGAGATAATTGTTAAAAATTTCTGTTGTATTCAGATTCTCTGAGAGAGATTGACCTGATAGGTATTCTTCAAATGACAAAGGAAGAACCTCTATCTCAACATACCGACCAGTCAAGTTTGTAGCTAATTGGCTGCTCATAAAGTAGGCGTTGGATCCAGTCAAATAGAGGTCAACATTTGGCAAGATGAATAGGCTATCTGCTACCAATTCAAATTTTTCAACATGTTGAATTTCATCTAAAAAGATATAGTATGTTTTCTCTCCAACTAACTGCTCTTTTATATACGTATATAATGTTTGAAAGTGTCGCAGGTCATAATAACTCAGATCTTCAAAATTGATAGATATAATCTGATCATCGTCTACCCCAGTTGCTAGTAACTCCTCTTTATAGAGTTGAAAGAGAACAGATTTACCAGCTCGTCTCACTCCGCTCACAACTTTGATGATTTGTCGGTCACGATGTCTTCTTAAAAAATCTAAATAATGTGGTCTTTTAATATAGTTCATAATAGATACCTCAAAGATAGTATAACACAAATAGAAATTATTTTCAAATATTTAGAAATAAAATATAATTTGTTTGATTGTTTCTAAGTATTTAGAAATATAGTAAAATGAACCAAAAATAGTACACAATGTGGTATAATCTTTTATGGCATATTCAATAGATTTTCGTAAAAAAGTTCTCTCTTATTGTGAGCGAACAGGTAGTATAACAGAAGCATCACACGTTTTCCAAATCTCACGTAATACCATTTATGGCTGGTTAAAGCTAAAAGAGAAAACAGGAGAGCTAAACCACCAAGTAAAAGGAACAAAACCAAGAAAGGTTGATAGAGATAGACTTAAAAACTATCTTACTGACAATCCAGACGCTTATTTGACTGAAATAGCTTCTGAATTTGGCTGTCATCCAACTACCATCCACTATGCGCTCAAAGCTATGGGCTACACTCGAAAAAAAGAACCACACCTACTATGAACAAGACCCAGAAAAAGTAGCCTTATTTCTTAAAAATTTTAATAGTTTAAAGCACCTAGCACCTGTTTAGATTGATGAAACAGGATTCGATACTTATTTTTATCGAGAATATGGTCGCTCATTAAAAGGTCAGTTAATAAGAGGTAAAGTATCTGGAAGAAGATATCAGAGGATTTCTTTGGTTGCAGGTCTAACAAATGGTGAATTAATCGCTCCAATGACTTACGAAGAGACGATGACGAGTGACTTTTTTGAAGCTTGGTTTCAGAAATTTCTCTTACCAACATTAACCACACCATCGGTTATTATTATGGATAATGCAAGATTCCATAGAATGGGGAAGCTAGAACTTTTATGCGAAGAGTTTGGGCATAAACTTTTACCTCTTCCTCCCTACTCACCTGAGTACAATCCTATTGAGAAAACATGGGCTCTTTTGTCCTGCTCTTGTTTCAATTGACTATAAATCGCTATAAGAAAAAATCATTTTATTGGTATAAAGAAGTGATTGAAAGTAATGGCGAAACGTTAGATAATTAGTTCATAAAAAAACAAGTTTAGATCCTCATCTAAACTTGTTTTTTAAAAATTGAAGGATGATTTTGGAGGATATGAGATGACATTGATTATTCATGTATATTATAAGGGTGATGGAGATAGTGAAATAAAGTTTGCAAGAGAAATGCTTGATAGTGGCCTTGTTGAAGAAATTAGAAATCAAAAAGGTAACTTGAAATACGAATATTTTTTACCAATTGAAAAAGAGTGAACTATTCTCCTTATTGATCAGTGGACAAATCAAGAAGCTTTAGATAAACATCATCAATCAAAGACAATGCAGAAAATCTTAGATTTAAGAAAAAAATATCACTTGCAGATGCAAGTTGAACGTTATATAGAAGATGATTCTGGGATACCAGAAAGCGATAAGTCGTTTATAGACATGGGGGATTAGAATTATTGTGAGAGTTTTTGTAGTTTGAAAGTATTGCAAATCGTAAAGATATCATTACGAGAATACAAGAAGATATTGTTCTATTTCCATTTGAAATTACTTCTTTCCTTAACAATAAGGAAAAAGAATGCGTTTTAATCTTTTGGTTTGAGGTTTATAATAAGAGTATCAAAGTCAGGAGGAAAAAAGATGACTACTTTTAAAGATGGATTTTTATGGGGTGGTGCTGTTGCTGCTCATCAACTTGAAGGCGGATGGCAAGAAGGTGGCAAGGGAATTAGTGTTGCTGATGTTATGACTGCTGGTCGCCATGGAGTAGCTCGTGAAATTACTTCGGGAGTTTTAGAGGGTAAATATTATCCAAATCATGAGGCGATAGATTTTTATCATCGTTATAAAGAAGACATAGCACTTTTTGCTGAAATGGGATTCAAGTGCTTCCGTACTTCTATTGCATGGACACGTATCTTTCCAAAAGGTGATGAGTTAGAGCCGAATGAAGAAGGATTACAGTTTTATGATAATCTTTTTGATGAATGCTTAAAGAATGGTATTGAACCTGTCATCACTCTATCTCATTTTGAAATGCCTTATCACTTAGTGACCGAATATGGTGGTTGGAAAAATAGGAAATTGATTGATTTCTTTGCTCGTTTTGCAGAAGTCGTATTTAAACGTTACAAAGATAAGGTTAAATATTGGATGACTTTCAATGAAATCAATAATCAAGCGAATTATCAGGAAGATTTTGCACCATTTACTAACTCAGGTATTGTATATGAGGAAGGTGATAATAGAGAAGCAATTATGTATCAAGCAGCACATTACGAATTAGTTGCTTCTGCACGAGCTGTAAAAATTGGTCATGAAATTAATCCAGATTTTCAAATAGGTTGTATGATTGCGATGTGTCCAATTTATCCAGCTACTTGCAATCCTAAGGATATCTTAATGGCAATGAAAGCTATGCAGAAGCGTTATTATTTTGCTGATGTGCATGTTTTAGGTAAATATCCTGAACATATTTTCAAGTATTGGGAACGAAAAGGTATTTCAGTTGATTTTACTGCCCAGGATAAAGAAGATTTACTTGGTGGGACTGTAGATTACATTGGCTTCAGTTACTATATGTCCTTTGCTATCGACTCTCATCGTGAAAATAATCCTTATTTTGATTATCTTGAAACAGAGGATTTAGTAAAAAATAATTATGTTAAGGCTTCTGAATGGGAGTGGCAAATTGATCCAGAAGGTTTGCGTTATGCGTTAAATTGGTTTACAGACCACTATCACTTACCACTCTTTATTGTTGAAAATGGTTTTGGAGCTATAGATCAAGTTGCAGCAGATGGTATGGTACATGATGATTATAGAATTGAATATCTAGGTGCCCATATTCGTGAAATGAAAAAAGCTGTAGTTGAAGATGGTGTTGATTTAATGGGATATACTCCATGGGGATGTATTGATTTGGTTTCGGCTGGTACCGGTGAAATGAGGAAACGTTATGGATTTATTTATGTAGATAAAGATGATAATGGTCAGGGAAGTTATAATCGTTCCCCGAAAAAATCTTTTGGCTGGTATAAGGAAGTTATTTCATCTAACGGCGAATCAGTAGAATAGTGTAAACAAACTGAGGTTATTCTCAGTTTGTTTAGCATATTGGGGTGACATATGATTGGAAGTATTGCAGCAATTTTAACAACATTTGCATTTTTACCACAAGTTTTTCGTGTAGTTAAGACAAAGGATACGGAATCTATTGCTCTAGGCATGTATGTTATGCAAGTTATTGGTATTGCATTGTGGCTTGCTCATGGTATTCGTATAGGTGATTTACCTTTGATTTTAGCAAATAGTGTTTCATTTCTATTTTCAGGAATAATTTTATTTTATAAATTGAAGTATAAATAATTTTTTTCCATATCATTTAGGAAAATGAGGGAATTGTCATTGAAAACGCTTTATCTTATAATGAGATTAGATAACAAATAAGCCAACTTAGCACAGCTTTGATTGGATTTAAGAAAAGGAGAAAATATTATGGCAAAAGCTTTAATTATTTGTGCAGCAGGAATGTCTTCATCACTTATGGCACAGAAAACAACAGAGTTTCTAAAAGGAAAAGGGAAAGATATTGTAGTTGATGCTGTTAGTGCTACTGAAGGAGGGAAAGCTATCGCAGCAGCAGATTTTGATTTATATCTCGTCAGCCCTCAAACAAAAATGTACTTTAAGCAATTTGAAGAGGCTGGTTCTAAAGCAGGAAAACCAGTTGTACAAATACCTCCTCAAGCATATATTCCTATTCCAATGGGTATTGAAAAAATGGCCAATTTGATTCTTGAGAATATTTAATAAACATATAAAATGCCATTAAATATTTAAGTTAAGCTAAATTGTTTTGAGTTTGATATAAACTGATTTAAGTGTATAATATGCTTTAATATATGAAAACCTACGTTTTAGGAGGGAATAAATGTGTTAAACATTAAGGAGAAAGATATCCTTCAATTTTTAATAAAAAATAAGGAGCGTTTTGTTACAAGCAAAGAACTGGCAGAATATTTATCCTGTTCAGATAGAACTGTTCGTAATGCACTGAAACTAATTGAGAAGACCATGATAATTCAAGGCGTCCAGTTGATTTCAAAACAAGGTCAAGGGTATCAAATATTTTTTGAAAATCAAGGCGCTTACCAGGAGTTTAGACAAACTTATGAACTGGAAGAAGACTATACGAAAACTGCGGTTTCAAAAGGTGATGATCGTTTAGTATTTATCTTAAATAAATTATTATTTGAGCAAGTTCCAGTTCTTTTTGATGATTTAGCTGATGAACTTTACGTTAGTCGTTCAACATTATCTCATGATTTCAAAAAGATACGAGTGATGTTATCAGAGTATAATTTGTCTATTGAGAGTAGGGCGAATAAAGGAGTTTATGTCTCAGGCGAGGAACGTGATAAACGACGTTTTATCATGCATTATTTCCTAGAGAATCAATTTTTTAAAACATTACATTGTTATGTGAAATTTAACTTTTTTGATCAAACTGTACCATTAGAAGAATTTGCTAGAATTGTTTTGGATGAATGCCAAGAAGCCAACCTAAAACTATCTGATTTTGTACTACAGAACTTAGTAGTTCACATAGCATTGTCTATGATTCGTTTAAAATCCGGATTTGAAATAAAAAATATAGACTGTCAGATGACTGATGATGCAATAGAGAGAAAGGTTGCTCAAAGAATTCTTTCTAAAGTAAGTGAAGTAACAAATCAGGAATTTCCAGTTCAGGAAATAGACTACATTACTTTGCATTTGTTAGCTAAGAGTCAACAATGTCAAAAAAATCAGAAGAATATTTCTGAAGAAGTTTTAAAAAAATCTTTATTTAAAACATTTCAGGATTTAGGATTAGATGATACGTATAACTTTTCTTCAGATTTCCAACTAATTGAAGGATTGATAACTCATCTAATGACACTACAAGTACGTTTAGAAAGCCGGATTACCTTAAATAACCCTTTGGTAGATGAAATTAAACAGAATTATAGTGATATATTCTTTATGACTAGAGAAATTCTTGCAAATATGGACAAGTTCTTGGAGTGGACAATATCAGATGATGAAGTAGCATATGTAAGTCTTCACTTTTTAGCTGCTATGGAACGTAGCAAAGAGAGTACTAAGTTTAATATTCTTGCTATTTGTGCAACAGGATTTGGTGCAGCCCAAATGTTAAGAAATCGTTTGGAAACGGAGTTTGGGAAGCGAGTAGAAGTTGTTGATGTAATAGGCTACTATGAATTGAATCAAGAAAAACTTAAAGGAATAGATTTTATAGTGTCAGCTGTTGATTTATCAAATCTATATTTTCAAATCCCAGTTTTTAAAGTTAGTGTGTTTCTTAAAAGTGATGAGATGGAAATGATTAGAAAAGCTATGGATCAGATGCAAGTTTCTAGTTATGTACAATCATCAAAGATTAACAAATTTGAAAACAACGGCTTTAGACAGTATTTTAGTAAAGAAAATTTTTTAATATGTACTGAATCAGACAAGGTAAATTTACTTGAAAAGATGGTTGAGGGTTTATCTGTTGGTGAATCAAATGAGTTTGAACAATCTTTACTTTATGGAATTAAACAGCGCGAAGAATTAAGTTCAGTTGTTTTTTCTGAAAAAATTGCAGTTCCGCATCCTATTCAGCCCTTTGGTACAGAGGGAAAGGTTTCGGTTGCAATTTGTAAAGATTCGCTACTCTGGGATAATCAAAGTTCACATGTCCAGCTAGTATTTCTTCTATCTCCATCAATATATGGGAACGAAGGTTTGGCAACTGTGACTAAAAAGATAGTCTCTCTGACAGAGAATGATGAATTGCAAAATCAGCTAATATCTTGCAATAACTTTGAAGATTTTATTAACATATTTGAGAAGATAAAATAGGAGGTTCATATGAATCAAGAGGAACTGCAGGTTGCAGCATTTGAAATTATCCTGCATTCGGGAAATGCAAGGTCAGAAATACATGAAGCATTTGCAAAAATGAGAGAAGGTAGTTTTGATGATGCAGAAAGTAAATTAAATCAATCAAATGAGATAATTCTTGAAGCGCATCATGCACAAACCAAACTCTTGCAAGAATACGCAAGTGGAGTGGAAATTAAAATTGAAATTATCATGGTACATGCTCAAGATCATTTAATGACCACTATGACATTATTAGAAGTAGCAAAGGAAATGTTAGCTCTTTATAAGAAAGTTAACTAAATATAAGGAGGGAATGATATGGATAGAAAAGAACGACAAAAAATTGAACAACAACGTCGAGAGATGGCTCTAACTAATACTTTTTTTAATCGATATCTTCTTCTACGTTATTCAATAGCACTCTTCTTTTTTGGGAATATTTATTGGCTTTTGAATCAGTTTATTAGTCCCTCGCCTATTATTATTTTCCCCATTATGCTCATAGTATTTTCTATTTTAGCAACTATTGAACAATTTAAACTCTATGGAAATAGGAAAGAAAAGCTGGGAATAACACTAATGTTTGTTAGAATACAAATGCTTATTTCAATAGGATTACTTGTTTTAACTTGGACAAGTTGGTTTACGAATCTTTTTCCGATTTTTGAAAATAACCAAGTAGCACGTTTATTTGTTTTTGTAGTTCTTCTATTAGGTTTAGTTCTGAGTTTGTTAGACATTAGAAGAATTAAAAAAATTTATAAACGAACAGATAAGGCTTATCAACAATTTGTCCAATTGGAAAAGAACTCACTTCGTTTATAATCCTGATCTAGTATCATTTGTATTTGAAACTAGTCTTCAAAAAGTAAAAATTATTATGTTTTATTAAGGAGGTCTATTTATGGATCAACAAAACGGGTTGTTTGGTTTCCTTGAAAACCATGTTATGGAACCAATGGGCAAACTTGCCCAGTTTAAAGTAGTACGTGCTATCACGGCTGCTGGTATGGCAGCTGTACCATTTACTATTGTAGGATCAATGTTTTTGGTATTCAGTATTTTGCCACAAGCTTTCTCATTTTGGCCAATTGTGGCAGATATTTTCTCTGCTTCATTTGATAAATTCACATCACTTTACATGGTTGCAAACTATGCGACTATGGGTTCTCTATCTCTTTATTTCGTTCTATCACTTGCATATGAATTGACAAAAATTTATGCAGAGGAAGAAGAACTCAATATGAATCCTCTTAATGGTGCCTTGCTTGCCTTGATGGCTTTTGTCATGACAGTACCGCAAATCATTTTTGATGGTGGAATGATGAAGGCTGTGACAAGTCTAAAAGAAGGCGCAGTAATTGCAGATGGATGGGCAATGGGAAATGGAGTCGCACGTTTTGGGACAACAGGGATTTTTACCGCAATCATTATGGCAATTGTGACTGTTCTTATTTATCGTATGTGTGTTAAAAATAATTGGGTTATTAAAATGCCTGAAGCTGTTCCAGAAGGAGTTTCTCGTGGATTTACCGCTTTGATTCCAGGATTTGTTGTTGCATTCGTTGTTATCTTTATCAACGGTCTTCTTGTAGCAATGGGAACAGATATTTTTAAAGTCATTGCAATTCCATTTGGTTTTGTATCCAATCTGACTAATTCATGGATTGGTTTAATGATTATTTATCTGTTGACTCAACTACTTTGGATTGTAGGTATCCACGGTGCGAACATTGTTTTTGCATTTGTTAGTCCAATTGCTCTTGCTAACATGGCTGAAAATGCTGCTGGCGGGCACTTCGCTGTTGCAGGTGAATTTTCTAATATGTTTGTAATTGCAGGTGGTTCTGGTGCAACATTAGGCCTATGTTTATATATTGCTTTTGCCTCTAAATCTGAACAGCTTAAAGCAATAGGACGAGCATCTGTAGTTCCGGCCTTATTTAATATTAATGAACCATTAATTTTTGGATTACCTATTATCTATAATCCAGCCTTGGCTATACCATTTATTTTAGCACCAATGGTTACTGCTACTATTTATTACGTAGCGAATTCTCTAAACTTTATTAAGCCAATTATCGCACAGGTTCCATGGCCAACTCCAGTAGGGATTGGAGCTTTCTTAGGGACAGCAGATCTTCGAGCTGTATTAGTTGCTCTAGTATGTGCATTTGCAGCATTCCTAGTCTATCTTCCATTCATCCGTGTATATGATCAAAAATTGGTGAAAGAGGAGCAAAGTATTTAATAAGTAAAAAAGCATATTCGATGATAAAATCCATATAGTTTAAATAATGAGTGTTAACATTAGCAGTGAAGAGATCTTTTTAAGATATTCTTCTCTGCTTTTTCATTTTATTTTTTTGCTATGTAGGGTATGAAGCAAAATAGAAAGTAGTTTGAATAATTGATAAACAGGGAACTGCTGTTACTTTAAAAAAACAATACAGTAAAGTATGTTATCGTAGAATACGATACAATAGTAAAAAAGCAAAAAGAATGCGTTTTATATTTGGGTTTGAGGCTTATAAAATAGGATAAGCGTGCTGAAAACTTAGATATGACAAACAAAATAAAATTTTTAAAAGCTACATAGAAACATGGTATAATGTATCTAAAGGCATGATTCAAATCAAGAATATGATTCTTAATCTCTGTTGCCCCAGAAAGGTCATTAGAGAGGGAAGCTGTGACAGGGGTGCTAGTATCACTCAACATGATACACACATCTAATTTTGTAGAGCTCACGTCTAAACAGACAAAACATTTCATTAAGGAAGGTCTCCTTTCTATTAGATTTGGAAGTTTTCTTGACTATTGTAAGGTTTCCCAGAAACATCTTGTTCCAACATCCTCGCATAAGAGAATCCTTATCACAGCCTGACAGAGCCGCCTGCATCCTACTAGATGCAGAAGTCAAGCTGTGGAAACAGCTAGTGTGTTGGAAGTTTGAACAAGGCTTGGGTAACAGACTTTTTAATGAAGTCCAAGCAACAAGGAGAAAAACCATGAGTCCATTCCATGACTCTATTGTTCTAGAAAACCTTGCAATAGTCAAGTGATAACAAATAAAACTTGGGATTGAAATATACCCATGATTATATATTACGAGGAGGTGTATTATGACGCAACGTATAAAAATAAATACTAAAGTTTTATTATCATATATTCATAATTCTAATACTCCTATTGAATTAATACGTAAAAAATTGCCTAATATAGATAAGTTTTTATCTGGAGATTTAGAACCAACATTCAATCAATTATCAGTACTTTCGAAACTTATTAATGTTCCTACTGGATTGTTAGTACTCAAAGAAAAAATTATACCTATTAGTTTAGATGTTGATTTTAGAACTTTAAATTCACAACGTATATCTGAAATGAGTTCGGAATTAAAAGCTACAATTCTTGAAATGCAAGAAAAACAAGAGTTTTTGAGAGATGCAGTTGAGGATGAATGTTATTTTGTAGGTATGTTTGATTTTAATAGTAAACTTGAAGAAGTAATAGAGAAAGCACGAACTCTTCTGGGACCTGAGATTACTCAAAATCGTTTTAGATATTACAGAAAAGTGCTAGGTAAATTAGGAATATATATTTTTTTAAATGGTAAGTATAAGGATAACACGCATCGCCCGTTAAATGTTAAAGAATTTAGAGGATTTGTTCTGTCTGATAAAAAGGCGCCTATTATTTTTATCAATCAGTTAGATTCTAAAGCAGGTCAATTATTCACGCTAATACATGAATTTATTCATGTATTGTTTGGTGATAGTGACTTATTAGAACCTGAAGAGGTGGGTAAGCAAAATAAAAAAGAGGCGGTAATAAACTCGATAACAGCCGAAATTTTAGCTCCAAAATCTTTAATTATAGATATGTTTGATGGAGAGAAAACGATAAAAGATAATTTAGAAATTATTGTAAAGAAAACTGAGGTTAGTAAGTTTGTCATTTTAAGGCGTTTATATGATTTTTCCATTATTTCCAAAGATACTTATCAATCTATAAATTTTGAACTAGAGGAAGAATTTAATCAAATACAAAAACATAGAAAACCTTCTAGTGGTGGCAATTATAGTAATAATCTTAGATTCAGAATTGACAACAACTTTTTTAAATATGTGAATAATGCTGTTCAACAAAATAAGATTACATATACAGATGCTTTTAATATTGTTGGAGTAGGTTATAAAGGATATAAGATATTGAGTAAGGGGGAGGGATAGATGTATTTATTAGATTCAAACATATACATAAATTTTTATGATAGATATTATCGTAAAGAATTTTTCCCAACTTTCTGGCTTAAGTTGGGCAGTATTTTAAATTCAAATGTGGTAGTTCCTAGAATAGTGGTTTCAGAGAATTATCAAAATCCATGGTTTAGGGAGTGGTTAGAGGAAAACTACAAAAAAGATTTAATAGATCATAAATCTTATGCTAGAGAGTGGAGTGAAGTAATTCAATACATTCAAGATAGTCCTTTATATAAAGATACTGCTCTTTTATCGGAAAAAGGCTGGGCAAATGAAAGAATTGCTGATCCATGGTTGATTGCTATTGCTAAAAAAGAGAATTATACAATCGTAACTGATGAAATTAAAAATGTCAATCTTAATGATGTGAACCCTAGCAGGAATGCTAAAGTTCCAGATGTATGTGAAAAACTTAATGTTCAATGTATTTCAATGAACCAATTTTTCAAAGAAATTAGCCTATCTATCTGATGTTAATACTAGACTAAAATCAAAAAACATCTTACATTAGTAGTTATTAATCTTACAAACGAAGAAATACAGAAAATTGAAAAACTCCTAAGAGATTCGTCGTAGGCCAAATATCACAAACGTCTACAGATTATATTTTTGTTCAAAAGAGTTATAAGGAAATCATGGATCTGCTAGATTGCAATAAAACAACTGTTTGGAGGAATTTGAAGAAATATAAGGAGGTAGCATATGTCCTTAGATATAGATAAAGAAAAGATGACAATCATGGGAATAGCTTTTGAAAACCGATCCGTTTTTAAGAGTGTTTGGTATGCTTTAAGTACAAATATGATTGAAGGATGGCGACCTACGGTTAGTGATGTTGAAAAATTACGAGATGAAGCTCTTGCTCTGGGGATGACTTAATGAAGCGCAACTGTTATGAGTCTTATGACTATGTTGATCCGGATAATTTATATACCGATCCGGGTTCTTCAGTTCTAAGAAATAAGCAGGAAGGAAAAAAGCACGCGAGCTTGAATATCGTATGATTGCTAGTAAGAGTTTGAAATTATTTATCAATCCTATCTTAGTTAATAGTTTAAAAGTAGTTTGTTTCACAACTGCATAAGCTTAGAAAAGTTGAAAAGTGATAACTCTTTAATAAACTCTTGGTTTGTTAAAAGATATTTTGTCCACTACATTTTTTCAATTGACTATTATTTGTCATAGATATAACAGATAGAACATTGCATTCAGAATAATGAAAAACGCATCAAAAATGGTGCGTTCTGTTTTTATGCTATCATAAAAGGAGGAAAACAAAGTGAAAATTTTTAAGGGAGAGTTTTATCGAATCTCTGTATTAACAGACAAGCTAGTAAGGCTAGAATACTCTCAAACTGGAAGTTTTGAGGATAGAACGACACAACTTATCTATAATAGAGATTTTGGCCAAGTTTCGTTAGATTATATCGAGACATCAAACGTACTAGATATTATGACGGACTATTTTCATCTGCACTTTAATAAAGGAGAATTTAACGCCGAAAATTTATTTATAGAATTAAAAGGAAATTTTGCCGTATATGGTAGTCGCTGGTATTTTGGTGAATCTATTGAAACGTTAAAAGGAACAGCTCGGACTCTGGATGAGGCAGATGGAGCAATCTCGTTAGAAGATGGAATTATTAGCCGAAATGGTATAGCCTTATTGGATGATTCTCAAGGATTTATTTGGGATGAACAGTCTGGTTATATTGAGAGAGAAAATCAAATTGACCTGTATTTCTTTGCCTATGGGCATGATTATAGAGGAGCAATCAGAGACTTTTACCATTTGACTGGTTCAACACCTTTGTTGCCAAGATATGCTTTAGGCAATTGGTGGAGTAGATATTGGCCTTATACGTCGGATGAATACTTGGATTTAATAGACAGATTTGAAACAGAGAACATTCCATTATCTATCGGTGTGTTAGATATGGATTGGCATATCACTGACATTCCAGCTCGTTTTGGAAGTGGCTGGACAGGATATAGTTGGAATAGAAACTTAATACCAAATCCAGAACAGTTATTGCAACAACTTCATGATAGAAAGTTAAAACTCTCCTTAAATGTCCATCCTGCTGATGGTATACGGGCTTATGAAGAAGCTTATCCTCGAGTCGCAAAACGATTGGGGTTAAATGTAGAACTAGAAGAACCTGCTATTTTTGATTTTTTTAATCCATCTTTTAGAGAAGCCTACTTTAAAGATGTTCATTATGAGCTAGAAAAGCAGGGAGTAGATTTTTGGTGGATTGACTGGCAACAAGGGACTCAAGGTATCTTGGATCCACTGTGGCTTTTAAACCATTATCACTATCAGGATAGTTGTAAAAATGCAGAAGGTGGCTTAATTTTATCAAGGTATGCAGGTCCTGGTAGTCACCGCTACCCTGTTGGTTTTTCAGGGGACACTATTATTAGTTGGAATTCCTTAAGATTTCAACCTTATTTTACAGCGACAGCATCAAATATCGGTTATAGTTGGTGGAGCCATGATATCGGTGGGCACATGCTGGGGGATTATGACGAGGAGCTACAAACTAGATGGCTACAGTTTGGTGTTTTTAGTCCGATCACTCGATTACATAGTTCTAGAAGTCCCTTCAATAGTAAAGAACCTTGGTTTTTTTCAGAAACAACATCTAAGATTATGAAGAAATACCTTCGTTTGAGACATCAGATGATTCCATATCTATATACCATGAATGTAAAGACACACGAGGAAGGTGCCCCATTAATTAGCCCAATGTATTATTTCTACCCAGAGAATGATGAGAGTTATAATGTCCCAAACCAATACTTTTTTGGAACAGAACTGATGGTGGCTCCCATTGTAGAAAAGATGGATTTGGCATTCCGATCTGCAAAAGTGGATGTATGGTTCCCTGAAGGTGAATGGTATGACTTCTTTTCAGCGAAAAAGTACACAGGTGGTGTGAAGTTAAGTGTTTATAGAGACATTTCGACTATACCTGTGTTTGCAAAAAGTGGTGCAATCATTCCCTTGGTTGGTTCTGAGATAGATATGGGTGTGGAGTTACCTGAAATTGTAGATTGGTATGTATTCCCAGGCAAACAACATTCCTTTGAAATGATTGAAGATCAAAATGGTCAAAGATATAAAACAAGATTATCAATCGATTGGGAAATGGGAATAGTAGAGTTAGCATTACAAGGAGATTCTAGTATCGTTCCAAGCAATAGAAAACATAGAATTCATTTTAAAGGAACGAATGTGTCTATCATTGAATTGCCAAATAAGAATACTACAGCTAGATTTGAATGGAAAGATAATAAAAGGACATCCCTAAATGACGAAGTTTTTAGACTACTAAAGACAGCTTCTCTTCCATATGAATTAAAAGATAGATTGTTAAATCAATTCATCAATGCGAAAAATTCTCATGAGTTAATGAATATCTTGCATCATCAGGATAAGGAATTGAGAGGGCGTTTGTTGGAAATGATATTTACTAGCCAAAACTAATTGAAATAATTAGAAAGTCATTTGTTTAGTGTATATGAAGATTCTGTATGGTATTCGTTATCACTGGTCACATTGAAAATGTGAAATAAGTAGCTACAACATAGACTTTACAACACTTCATGTTTCATATCATGGGGTGTTTTTCTATTTAAGTCAAAGCCAATCAAAAAATCTCACTATTCATCAGGTTAAAGGAAACCTAATCATAGTGAGATTGTGAATTATAGTAGAGTTTGTATCGCCTCTTCAATTTGTTTTGGGTCTGTTTTTGAAGAAAAGCGTTCAAAGACTTGCCCATCTCGACCGATGAGAAACTTAGCGAAATTCCATTCGATTCGTTTTCCTAGTGGGCCGGATTTCTGGTCTTTTAACCAGACATAGAGAGGGTCTGCTTCCTTACCGTTGACCTTAATCTTGGCAAAACGTGGGAAGGTGGTTTGAAAATGTAGGCTACAGAAGGCGTTGATTTCCTCTGCGCTGCCGGGTGCTTGTCCCATAAACTGATTGCAAGGGAAATCCAATATTTCGAAGCCCTGATCTTGATAGCGTTCATAGAGTTCTTGAAGTCCTTGGTACTGGGGCGTTAAACCACATCCAGTAGCAGTGTTGACAACCAAGAGAACCTTACCACGATAGGTCTCTAGTGGAGTTTCTTGCTTGTCTTGGTTCAAGACTGAAAAATCGTATAGTGAAGTCATTGCTTGCTTTTCTCCTTCTGTTTGGTATTTTTAGGAGTTTTCTCCTCCTGTAGTGATAGAAATCCGTAGGTCAGGGTTCCAAAAATGCTACCGATAATCAGGCTATACATCAGGAAAGGAACACTTTTATCGAATTGCATGAGCAACTTCACAAAATCTGGAAGGGACATCTGCTGAACGAAGACTTTATGAAAGATGAGTAAGGTAAAGAAGCCAATCTGAATACCGATAAACACAATCCAACTTCGGAATTTGATTTGGGCTTTGCTGTAGGTTTTGAGGATGATTTCTGATTTGTCATCCTTTTCAAGATGAAGCTCTTGGACGGCTTTTTGAGCTTTTATACTCATGAACAAAATGAGTCCAAAATAGATGTAGGGCATAACATTTCGAACAATTTCTATAAAGCTTCCGAACAAAATATAGAATAGGAAGAGAATGAAGGAAGAGTAAAAGATTTGGATCATGGAACGGGCGCAAGCCTTGTAGATAACCTCTTGACGGCATTCATCAAAAGGCCCTTGGATATGAAAGAAATTTCGAAGTAGGCGAGTGGTTAAGTCTTCTTTGTTCATGCTAATAACCTCCTAAATGAGCAGTTTTACTGATTTTCTTTTACGAATTGATAGAGATAATAAAGATAAGTGATAGAAGAAAGGCTAGCGATAGTCAGCAGTAAATAATATTTCCAACCGCTTGAGATGAGCATCAGTTGTGGTAAAGATAGAATCATAAAGTACAGTGCTAAGTTGAGTATGCGTGTTTTTTGGGAGTCAATCTTTAGATAAGTTAGCCCTTTGTTAAGTGCTGGAATAAAGACTAGCCCGAGGAATATCTCGCTGATTGGCAAGTTCCCTGAAACGATGATGAAGATGAGCAGGGAACTGAACAAAAGATGATAGGTAAGTAAAGTTACTAGTGATTTCATAAGGCACCTCCTAATCCTGGTCTTTTTTAGCTCTTGCAATACGAAGTGAGTCGACAATATGTATCATCACCCCGAAAAAGAAAGCTCCCAGTATAGTTTTAAAAATATGTTTTGTATTTAGAAGAGAACTGATAAAATTTGGATTTTCACTTGTTAGGGTATCAATGAGTGGAATTATAAAAAATATCACTGTTCCATAAATCGAACCTGCTTTCAGACCAGGATAACGTAACTGTTTCTGTTCTTTTTTCATGAGTTTCCTCCTAATCATTATCCTGATTTTTCTTGGCTTTTGCAATGCGACGGGAGATGATAATTTGTATAATCACTCCGAAGAAGAAAGATTGGAGAATACTTGAAAAAATATTTTTAAAAGTGAGAAGAGACTGAAGATAGTCCTGACTCTCACCTAGCAGTATATGGAGAAGAGGGGTTGAAAAAAACTCATTAATCCATAGAGTAGACCTGCTTTCATACCAGGGTAGTGTAGTTGCTTGCTTTCTTTCTCGCTCAGCATATCTGGATCAATAGCTGTAATCCCTGTTTTTTTGGTTTGGGAGAGCACATAGAGAGCAGAAATCATCGAAATGCCGAATACCACAAGAGGATAGCCGATAGCGACAATTTGTGGGTATTTATAAGCGAGGACAAAGGGGATGAGATTTCCAAATGTCATCAGATAAAAGAGGATGATAAAGACTTGATTGCCGATACGATCAGCCTCGCGTCGTTTGTGTTCATCAAGTGGTCCTGAAATGCCATAAATGCGTTTGATCAGTTTTTCCGTGAAGGTTTCTTTTTTCATAAGTTTGCTCCTTTTTTAAAAATTATCCTCCCAAAAGAGACTGTTGAGGTCAGTTTGGAGGCTGCGGGCGAGATTGAGACAGAGTTCCAGGGTTGGATTGTACTTGTCGTTTTCAATCATATTGATGGTCTGTCTCGAGACACCGATATCCTTGGCGAGTTCGAGCTGGGAAATACCCAATTCCTTGCGAAATTCTTTCACACGATTCATCTGGTCTCCTTTCTGATTTGTGTCGTATATATTTGACTATATTATAGTCTTTTAAATATAAAGTGTCAAGTATTTTTGACATATTTTTTGAAGAAATAGTAGTCTCCTTATCCGATTATCACATTAAAATGAAAGCTCTTCTAGGCATAAGAAAACACCTCTGTGTTATACTTGTTGTTCAACCACAAACACAAGAAAGGCACAGAGATGCAAGAAAATTATAC
>NZ_VMLM01000003.1:30837-52943 GCF_013276695.1 Streptococcus sp. 4155 | reverse complement strand
GTACAACTCAATAATAGCAGATTAATAAGAATTCAGGCTGATATGTATAACCGAGGAGTCATATATCTAACTGGTACAAACTTAAGGGAGTATATAGGTAGCGTTAATGTTAAGTTTTATAGAGAATAGAAAGGAAACAACACATGACACAATTTAATGAATTTATTATCGCTTTTGCGACAGGCTTTTTAGCAGTAGCAGTAGGCAGTATCGTGAAAATGGTGAAAGACTATCTTTTGCGTAAAGGCGGAGAGAAAGCGGTAATCATCGCTGAAATCCTAGCCAAGAACGCAGTTCATGCCGTGGAGCAGGTGGCTGCTGCGACAGGTTATAAAGGTGATGAAAAATTGGCACAGGCTCGCACTAAAATCCGGGCAGTGCTGACCAAATATAAGATCAGCATGACCGATAAGGACTTGGATACCTTTGTGGAGTCCGCAGTGAAGCAGATGAACGATGCTTGGAGGGAATAGGTATGGATATCGATACAAGCAGACTACGTACAGGCTTGCCACAAGTAGGCTATGCGCCATATCGACAAGTGCACGCTCACTCTACGGGGAACCGTAATTCTACCGTGCAAAATGAAGCTGATTATCACTACAGAAAGAACCCTGAGCTTGGGTTCTTCTCTCATGTCGTTGGTAACGGTCGTGTCATGCAAGTAGGCCCTGTAAACAACGGAGCGTGGGACGTTGGTGGCGGTTGGAATGCGGAAAGCTATGCGGCAGTTGAATTGATTGAAAGCCATTCAACTACAGAAGAGTTCATGGCTGACTACCGTCTCTATATCGAACTCTTACGCAATCTAGCAGATGAAGCAGGTTTGCCGAAAACGCTTGATACAAGCAGTTTGGAAGGTATCAAAACACATGAATACTGTACCAATAACCAACCAGACAATCATTCAGACCACGTTGACCCGTATCCATATCTAGCCAAATGGGGCATTAGCCGTGAACAGTTCAAGCAGGATATTGAAAGTGGCTTGACAATTGAAACAGGTTGGAAGAAGAACGATACAGGCTATTGGTATGTACACTCAGACGGCTCTTATCCAAAAGACAAGTTTGAGAAGGTCAACGGCACCTGGTATTACTTCGACGGCTCAGGCTACATGCTTGCGAACCGCTGGAAGAAGCACACAGATGGTAATTGGTACTGGTTTGACCAGTCAGGTGAAATGGCGACAGGCTGGAAGAAAATCGCTGAGAAGTGGTATTATTTCGACGTAGAGGGTGCTATGAAGACAGGATGGGTCAAGTACAAGGAGACTTGGTATTATCTTGACGGTAAAGAAGGTGCCATGGTATCAAACGCCTTCGTCCAGTCCGCAGACGGAACAGGCTGGTACTACATCAAACCAGACGGAACAATGGCAGATAAACCAGAGTTCACAGTAGAGCCAGACGGCTTGATTACGACTAAATAGAAAGGCTTCAAAATAGATTACACCAACCGCAGGCTCAGGCTTGCGGTTTTTTTATTTTACAAAAACACACATTTTGAACGATTAGAAAGCAAAATCACAATCCTATTGTTCAAAAAAGCGTTTACATGAAGAATATGGAGAGGAAATCGTGGTGTATTATTGTCAAAAACGGTGTTTTGTTAAAAATAAAAAACAGTGACCGAAATCACTGCTTATCAGTTGTAGCAAATTCATAAAGTTTTTCCGCTGTGAGAAGTGCCATTTTGTCCATACTTGTTTTTCCTTTTCTGAGGTCAGAAACGGTAGTCCATGGAACTCCAGCGCCTTGCGAAATAGCAGATGTAGACATCGAACTGTCTAACAATTCTTGAATAACTTTTCTCATCTTATTTGTCCTTTTTGTTTTTTAGATAAATGTATACATTAATTGCAATTATAAAAATAGCTATTGCACTAACCATTGCATTTCCTCGTTCCATTTGATAAAATAGAGGTGTGAGGGGCTTTCGCCCCAACCTCTTAGCGTTTACCTTTTTCTTTTGCGGGATTTCGGTTTACGCTTTTTGTTTTGCCTTGCGACCGTTATTGCGGTCACTAGACTTGCGATAGCAGTTACCGTTTCAGGAATATTGTCTATTGCCTTTTCAAGTAACCTAAGCCAATCTTCTTTGTTCAATTTCATCACCCCCTTTCCTTATCTTGATTATATTATATCACGGTATACCGAGAAAGTCAAGAGTTTTGATGAAGTTTTTTAAAAAACAGGGGGCAAAAAAGGGGCAAAAGTGTCGTAAACCTCTGTAAAATGATGTAAAAACATTTATTTAAAAGCTCAAAATATAGCTGTTTTAAAAGGTATTGTAAGATATAGTAAAACGATGTAAAGGTATTTGTAAAAGCCGATGAATTATAAAACCACGCATCCTATGTGACTCGTGGTTCTTTTTTATAAACTAGTAGAGTGTTTTGGTTGTACTTTTTGCTCAGGGTCGATGTAGTTGATAGCATTATTGACAGCAGTTGGAGCTTCTCCGAGACCTGTCGCAATCAAGTCAATTTTTCCGTCATAGTAGCAGCAGTCACCGATAGCATAGATACCTGCTTGGCTAGATTCTTGTTTGCTGTTGACAATAATCTTGTAACGATTGAGGTCGAGACCCCAGTTTTTAAGGTTACCGACAGAAGATTTGAAGCCATAGTTGACAAAGAGGTGGTCTAGGTCAATCGTTTCGGTTTCATCAGATTTGACTTTTGTGATTTCAAGTTTATCGAGCGTTTTTCCATCTCCAAGGAGTTGGCTAGGGACGAATGGTGTCTTGATGGTCACAGATGATTCCTGTAAGGCTTGGACACTGTGTTCCAAGGCACGGAAATTATCTCTGCGGTGGACAAGGGTGGTTGGTGAAATTTTTTCAAAAGCCAAAGCCCAATCCACAGCTGAGTCTCCTCCACCAAGAATGGTCACTTTTTTGCCAGCGTATTGCTGAATGTTGGAAACGTGGTAGTGGATATTTTCATAGCCTTCAACGCCTTCTAGCTCCAGAGGACGTGGTTTAAAGGCACCGCCACCCATAGCGATGATAACAGTTTTAGACAGGTGACTTCCTTTAGAAGTTGTAATGATAAAGCCCTCTTCTTGTTTTTCAATCTCAAGCACCGTTTCGTTGAGATGGATAGGGGTATCAAAGCTGTTTAGCTGTTCAATCAAGCGGTTAGTCAACTCTTCTCCAGTCAGATTTGAGAAACCTGGTACGTCTAGGATTTCCTTTTCGGGATAGAGAATAGCAGGTTGTCCACCTAGCTGGGGAAGAGAGTCGATGATTTGAACCTTAGCTTGGCGTAGGTGGGCGTAAAAGGCCGCAAAAAGCCCGACAGGACCACCACCTACAATGGTAATATCATAGAGTTGAGACATAGTTTCTCCTTTGTTTTTTCTAGTCAGTTTATTTTATCATATTTTTGCTCAATGTAAAATGGACTAGGATAGGGAAAAAAATGCCAGAAAATGGTATAATAGGATGAAAGTGTTTTGATAGGGAGGATATCAGGGATGAATTTTCAACAATTATCCAATCTGCAATATTGGACCAGTTTGTTTGCAAGTCCATGGACGATAGCTATCAATCTGATTGATATTTTGATTGTTGCTTATATTTTATACCATTTTACAAAAGCTATTGCAGGAACCAAGATTATGATTTTGGTACGTGGAGTTTTGGTGTTTATTTTAGCTCAAATCCTTGCAAATATGATTGGCTTGACTACGATTTCTTGGTTAATCAATCAAATTATTACTTATGGGATTATTGCGGCGGTTGTTATCTTCTCTCCAGAGATTCGGACTGGTTTGGAACGTTTGGGAAGAGCGACAGATTTCTTTTCCAATGCCCCTATTAGTGCTGAGGAACAGATGATTCGTGCCTTTGTTAAATCAGTTGAATACATGAGTCCTCGTAAAATCGGGGCCTTGGTTGCTATTCAGCGTGTACGTACCTTGCAGGAGTATATTTCGACAGGAATTCCCTTGGATGCTAAGATTTCTGCAGAACTTCTCATTAACATTTTTATTCCCAACACTCCCCTACATGATGGTGCGGTGATTATCAGAGAAGAACGTATCGCTGTGACGTCTGCCTATCTACCTTTGACAGAAAACACAGGGATTTCCAAGGAATTTGGAACCAGACACCGAGCGGCTATCGGTTTATCAGAAGTCTCAGATGCCTTGACTTTTGTCGTATCAGAGGAAACGGGAGGAATTTCGATAACCTATAATGGAAGCTTTAAGCACAACCTAACACTTGATGAATTTGAAACAGAATTACGTGAAATCTTACTTCCAAAAGAGGAAGCAGGTCTTAGTTTTAAAGAACGATTGCTAGGAGGATGGAAACATGAGAAAAAATAGTTTATATATCATATCCTCACTCTTTTTTGCTTGTGTCTTATTTGTCTATGCTACGGCGACGAATTTTCAAAACAGTACCAGTGCTAGGCAGGTAAAAACGGAAACCTATACGAATACAGTAACAAATGTCCCTATTGACATACGCTATAATAGTGATGAGTATTTTATTAGTGGTTTTGCTTCAGAAGTATCAGTGGTCTTGACTGGTGCAAATCGCCTATCGCTAGCTAGTGAAATGCAAGAAAGCACACGTAAATTCAAGGTTACTGCTGACCTAACAGATGCCAGTGTTGGAACGATTGAAGTTCCTTTGAGCATTGAAGATTTACCCAATGGGCTGACCGCTGTGGCGACTCCGCAAAAAATTACAGTCAAGATTGGGAAGAAGGCTCAGAAGGATAAGGTAAAGGTTGTACCAGAGATTGACCCTAGTCAAATTGATAGTCGGGTACAGATTGAAAATGTCACGGTGTCAGATGAAGAAGTGTCGATTACGAGTGATCAAGAGACATTGGATAGAATTGATAAGATTATCGCTGTCTTGCCAACTAGCGAACACATAACAGGTAATTACAGTGGTTCAGTACCTTTGCAGGCAATCGACCGCAATGGTGTTGTCTTACCGACAGTTATCACTCCCTTTGATACAACAATGAAGGTAACTACAAAACCAGCAGCACCAAGTTCAAGCACATCAAATTCAACTACAAGCAGTTCATCGGAGACATCTTCGTCAACGAAAGCAACTAGTTCAAAAACGAATTAAAAATAGAAAAAGGATTTTATAAAAATGGGTAAATATTTTGGGACTGATGGAGTCCGTGGAGAAGCTAATGTGGAACTTACTCCAGAATTAGCTTTTAAGCTAGGACGTTTTGGAGGCTATGTTCTTAGTCAACATGAAACGGAAGCACCGAAAGTCTTTATAGGACGTGACACACGTATTTCAGGGGAAATGCTAGAATCTGCCTTGGTAGCTGGTCTTCTATCTGTAGGAATTCACGTATACAAACTAGGTGTTCTGGCGACACCAGCAGTAGCTTACTTGGTAAAAACTGAGGGAGCAAGCGCCGGTGTCATGATTTCTGCTAGCCACAACCCAGCCCTTGATAATGGAATCAAGTTCTTTGGCGGTGATGGCTTCAAACTAGATGACGAAAAAGAAGCAGAAATTGAAGCCTTGCTAGATGCTGCGGAAGACACTCTTCCTCGTCCAAGTGCAGAAGGCTTGGGAACCTTGGTAGATTATCCAGAAGGCTTGCGTAAGTATGAAGGCTACCTTGTTTCAACTGGAACTCCTCTTGAAGGAATGAAGGTTGCCTTGGATACAGCTAATGGTGCAGCTTCTACAAGTGCCCGTCAAATCTTTGCAGCCCTTGGTGCTCAGTTGACTGTTATAGGGGAAACACCAGATGGTCTTAACATCAACCTTAATGTTGGTTCAACCCACCCAGAAACCCTTCAAGAAGTGGTCAAAGAAAGCGGCTCAGCTATTGGTTTGGCCTTTGATGGAGACAGTGACCGTTTGATTGCTGTTGATGAAAATGGCGACATCGTCGATGGTGACAAGATTATGTACATCATTGGGGAATACCTTTCTGAAAAAGGACAATTGGCTCAAAATACAATTGTGACAACTGTTATGTCTAACCTTGGTTTCCACAAGGCCTTGGATCGCGAAGGTATTAACAAGGTAGTCACTGCAGTTGGCGACCGCTACGTTGTTGAAGAAATGCGAAAATCAGGCTACAACCTCGGTGGTGAACAATCTGGGCACGTTATCTTGATGGACTACAATACAACAGGTGATGGTCAATTATCCGCTGTCCAATTGACAAAAATCATGAAGGAAACTGGTAAGAGCTTGTCAGAGTTGGCAGCAGAAGTAACCATCTATCCACAAAAATTAGTCAATATCCGAGTGGAAAATGCCGTGAAGGAAAAGGCTATGGAAGTGCCAGCTATCAAGGCTATCATCGAGAAGATGGAAGAAGAAATGGCAGGGAATGGTCGTATCTTAGTACGCCCAAGTGGAACAGAGCCCCTCTTGCGTGTTATGGCAGAAGCGCCTACCACAGAAGAAGTTGACTACTATGTTGATACCATCGCAGACGTAGTTCGAGCTGAAATTGGGATGGACTAAAACTTAGAAAACTAGATGAAAATAAAAAATTATGGTACAATAGCTTATAATATTGTAGCCGAGGGAGAAAGATATGAATCTTAAACGTGAACAAGAATTTGTTAGTCAGTATCATTTTGATGCGCGTAATTTTGAATGGGAAAATGAAAATGGAGCTCCTGAAACTAAGGTGGATGTGAACTTCCAATTGCTCCAACATAATCAAGAAAATCAAGTGACTTCCTTGATTGTCATCTTGACATTTATGATTGTATTTGATAAGTTTGTCATCAGTGGAACCATTTCACAGGTAAATCATATCGATGGCCGTATTGTCAATGAACCAAGTGAATTGAGCCAAGAAGAAGTGGAAACTTTGGCTCGTCCATGTTTGAATATGCTCAACCGTTTGACTTACGAAGTAACTGAAATTGCATTAGACTTACCAGGAATCAATTTGGAGTTCTAATATGAAACTAGCTGTTATCACAGATTCTTCTGCCTATCTCAGTGCAGAGACCTTGCAAAGAGAAGATTTGTATGTCTTGGATATTCCTGTCAATATTGATGGTGAGGAGTATGTCGAAGGCATCAATCTGACTGCTGAGGAATTTTACCCAAAAATGGCTCAGGCTTCTGAATTGCCTAAGACCAGTCAACCAAGTATTGCCAAGTTAGATGAGATCTTAACTTCGCTCAAAGAACAAGGTTATACACATGCCTTGGGGCTGTTCCTATCTTCTGGAATTTCAGGTTTTTACCAAAATATTCAGTATATGGTGGATGACTATGAAGGTTTAACCATTGCTTTCCCAGACACTTTGATTACAAGCGCTCCCCTAGGCATCATGGTTGAAAGCGTCTTTAACTGGCGAGATCAGGGCGATGATTTTGCTATCATTCAGGATAAGCTAGCTATTCAAATCAGCCGTACGTCAGCTTTTATCATGGTAGATGACCTGGATCATTTGGTAAAAGGTGGGCGCCTTTCAAATGGGGCTGCCATTTTGGGCAATTTGCTTAGCATTAAGCCAATCCTTTATTTTAACGATCAAGGTGTGATTGAAGTTTACGAAAAAGTTCGTACGGAAAAGAAAGCAACCAAGCGCTTGATTGAAATCATCAAGGAAACAACGACTTCAGGCCAATATCGGGTCATTGTCATTCATGGGAATGCTCCTGAAAAGGCTGAAGAATTGCGTCACCACTTGATTGAATCTGGAGTGGGTACGGATATTTCACTAGCTACATTTGGTAGTGTCATTGGAACCCACCTAGGAGCAGGAAGTATTGCTCTAGGTTATATTCCAGTGATTTAGTTGGCACTTTTAGACTAGTTAAGATGCCTTGTATCTTAGCAATTGAACACGGACTACCTGCCTCTTGAAAAAAGATGCCTGTCTTGCCTTTCGTGGCAAGTCAGCGTCATTCCCTATTTTTCATGGGCAGCTAAGGTCCTTTGTATCTTGATAATTGAACACGCCTGGGACCCTGTGTGAAAAAGATAGTTCTTCCAAGGAGTAGACACTTCTTGATCAGAATTCCTATTTTCACTTTGTGTTCTTACAGGCCTTGTATCTTAGACAGGAGTAGAGATGAGTATTCGAGTAATTATTGCTGGTTTTAAGGGAAAGATGGGTCAAGCTGCTTGTCAGATGGTCTTGGCTGATCCAGACTTGGACTTGGTAGCAGTTTTGGATCCTTTTGAGTCTGAGTCAGAATGGCAGGGAATTCCTGTTTTCAAGGATAAGGCTGATTTAGCAGGCTTTGAAGCGGATGTTTGGGTAGATTTTACAACTCCAGCTGTTGCCTATGAAAATACACGCTTTGCTCTTGAAAATGGCTTTGCTCCAGTAGTTGGAACGACTGGTTTCACGAGTGAAGAAATTACAGAGCTAAAAGTATTTTCTCGTGCCCAAGATTTGGGTGGCTTGATCGCTCCAAATTTTGCCTTGGGTGCTGTCTTACTCATGCAATTTGCGACGCAAGCTGCCAAATATTTCCCAAATGTTGAGATTATCGAGCTCCATCATGACAAGAAAAAGGATGCTCCGAGTGGAACAGCTATTAAAACAGCTGAGTTAATGGCAGAAGTTCGAGAGTCTACCCAGCAAGGTGCGCCTGATGAGGAAGAATTGATTGCAGGTGCCCGTGGTGCTGACTTTGATGGCATGCGCATCCACTCAGTTCGTTTACCAGGCTTGGTAGCCCATCAGGAAGTCATTTTTGGCAATCAGGGAGAAGGATTGACCCTCCGTCATGACTCCTATGATCGCAGCTCCTTCATGACAGGGGTGAATTTGGGAATTAAAGAAGTTGTCAAGCGTCATGAGCTTGTCTATGGATTAGAACACTTATTATGAGATTAACGCAAATGCCTTCTGAATTTCAGAAGGCTTTACCAGTATTAGAAAAAATTAAAGAAGCAGGATTTGAAGCCTATTTTGTTGGGGGCTCTGTTCGAGATGCCCTCCTCAATCGTCCCATCCACGATGTGGATATTGCGACGTCTTCTTATCCAGAAGAGACCAAGCAGATTTTTCCGCGAACAGCCGATATCGGAATCGAGCATGGAACCGTCTTGGTCTTAGATGGGGATGAGGAGTATGAGGTAACCACCTTTCGGACAGAGGATGTCTATGTGGACTATCGCAGACCCAGTGCGGTTTCCTTTGTGCGCTCGCTAGAAGAAGACCTCAAACGCCGTGATTTCACAGTCAACGCCTTTGCCTTGGACGAGACAGGGGAAATCATTGACTTGTTCCATGGGCTAGACGATTTAGAAAATCAAGTTTTGCGAGCGGTTGGTGTAGCTAGTGAGCGTTTCAACGAAGACGCTCTGCGGATTATGCGTGGTTTTCGTTTTCAGGCTAGTCTTGGCTTTGAGCTTGAGTCAGAAACCTTTAAAGCTATGAAGACTTTGACGCCACTTTTGGAGAAAATTTCTGTGGAGCGTACCTTCGTTGAGTTTGATAAACTCTTGCTGGCTCCGTTTTGGAGAAGGGGCTTGGCTTCCATGATTGAGAGTCAAGCTTATGACTATCTTCCTGATATGGCATCTAGCCAAGACAAGCTCAATAGACTGTTTGATTTGGAGACTGATTTCACCTTTGAATCTTCAGAGCAAGCTTGGGCAGCTCTTTTGTGGACTTTGGAGATTGAAAATGCGCAGCCCTTTTTGAAGGCTTGGAAGACCTCACGCCAGTTTGCCAAGCAAGTTCAGGATTTGCTGACTATTTTGGCTCTGCGTGAAAAGGGAGAATTGAGCAAGCGCGATTGTTATCGCTTTGACTTGGATTTACTTTTACAGGCTGAAAATCTTCGTCAGGCCCAAGGAAAAGAAGTTAATCCACAAGCCATCACAGAAACCTATCAGAGTTTGACCATTCATGACAAGAAAGAGATCCAAATCAACGGTGGTATTTTGATCAAGGAATATGGCTATCAGCCGGGCCCAGACTTGGGAGAGATTTTAACAGAGATTGAATATGCCATTGTCGATGGAGAATTGGAAAATGACCGTCAAGACATCCATGCTTATCTGAGGGAGAAAAAATGAGTGATTTTATCGTTGAAAAACTAAGTAAATCCGTCGGTGACAAGACCGTTTTTAAGAATATTTCCTTTATCATCCATGATCTAGACAGAATTGGTCTGATTGGTGTCAATGGAACAGGGAAGACCACTCTTTTAGATGTCCTTTCTGGTGTTTCTGGCTTTGATGGGGATGTCAGTCCTTTTTCAGCTAAGAATGATTACCAGATTGGTTACTTGACTCAGGATCCTGATTTTGATGATAGCAAGACGGTCTTGGATACGGTTCTATCTAGCGACCTCAAGGAAATCCAGCTCATTCGTGAGTACGAATTGATCATGCTCAACTATAGTGAGGACAAGCAGGCACGTTTGGAACGTGTCATGGCAGAAATGGACTCTCTCCAAGCTTGGGAAATTGAGAGTCAGGTCAAGACGGTTCTTAGCAAGCTGGGGATTCAGGACTTATCTACTCCTGTTGGGGAATTGTCAGGTGGCCTAAGAAGACGGGTTCAGTTGGCGCAAGTCTTACTTGGCAATCACGACCTTTTGCTTTTGGATGAGCCGACCAACCATCTGGACATTGCGACCATTGAGTGGCTGACCCTCTTTTTGAAAAATTCCAAGAAGACCGTCCTTTTTATTACCCACGACCGTTATTTCTTGGACGCTTTGTCAACACGGATTTTCGAGTTGGATAGAGCTGGATTGACCGAGTATCAGGGCAATTATCAGGACTATGTTCGCCTCAAGGCAGAACAGGATGAGCGCGATGCGGCTCTTCTCCACAAAAAGGAACAACTTTATAAGCAAGAATTAGCCTGGATGTGCAGACAACCGCAGGCGCGTGCGACCAAGCAACAAGCTCGTATCAATCGTTTCCACGACTTGAAGAAAGAAGTTTCAGGCAGTACTGCTGAGACAGACTTGACCATGAACTTTGAAACCAGTCGGATTGGGAAGAAAGTCATCGAGTTTCAGGATGTTTCCTTTGCCTATGATGATAAGCCAATTTTACAGAATTTTAATCTCTTGGTGCAGGCTAAAGATCGTATTGGAATTGTTGGGGACAACGGTGTTGGGAAATCGACCCTGCTCAACCTGATTGCAGGCAGTCTTGAGCCGACAACAGGACAAGTTGTGATTGGGGAAACTGTTCGCATTGCCTATTTCTCTCAGCAAATTGAGGGCTTGGATGAAAGCAAGCGAGTTATCAATTACTTGCAGGAAGTGGCAGAAGAGGTCAAGACCAGCGGTGGTTCTACGACTTCGATTGCAGAGTTGCTGGAGCAGTTCCTTTTCCCACGTTCGACGCATGGAACCTTAATTGAGAAATTGTCTGGGGGAGAGAAAAAACGTCTTTATCTCCTCAAACTGCTTTTGGAGAAACCAAATGTTCTTCTCTTGGACGAACCGACTAATGATTTGGATATTGCAACCTTGACAGTTTTGGAGAATTTCTTGCAAGGCTTTGCTGGTCCAGTTTTGACTGTTAGTCACGACCGCTATTTCTTGGATAAGGCAGCGACTAAGATTCTGGCTTTTGAGGATGGCAAGATTCGTCCTTTCTTTGGTCATTATACCGACTATCTTGATGAAAAAGTCTTTGAAACAGAGATGGCCAATCAAGTGCAAAAGGCTGAAAAGGAGAAAGTGGTCAAGGTTCGTGAAGGCAAGAAACGCATGACCTACCAAGAAAAGCAGGAGTGGGCAAGCATTGAAGGCGATATTGAAGCCTTGGAAAACCGTATCGCTGCTATTGAAGAGGAAATGCAGGCTAACGGCTCTGACTTTGGTAAGCTGGCTACTCTCCAAAAAGAATTGGATGAGAAAAATGAAGCACTCCTTGAAAAATACGAACGCTATGAGTATCTCAGTGAATTTGATAGTTAGAAGAATAGAAAAATCCCGTCTCATGACAGGATTTCTCTATTCTTTTTTTGTTTCCTGGTGGAAGACATTTTGCCAAGTTTCGTGGCGACGCCAGATACTGGTATGGACGATACCATCTAATTCATAGCAGATGAGTTTGGTCTTTTGACTGATGGAAGTGATTTGGATGTCCTTGATAGCAGCATTCAAGTCTTTTTCGGCTTTATAAGCCTCTTTATCCATCTGCTCTCCATCCTGACGAATATAGACAAAATCGTCAGCCAAGAGTTCTTCCAGTTGATTTCCTTGATCAATCAATTGTTCACGCATAAGCAATTTTTTATAGACATTGTCTAAAATTTCATCCTCAGGGATAGGTGCTGGCTCGATATGGACATCGGTGTCAAAGACGCCAAAACGCTCCTCCAGCATAGACTCGACCTGATCCGCGATTTCATGACTCTCAAAAACAGATAAGTCAGGATTCATTTCTAGCGTAATATCAAGGTAAATGTTGCTACCGTAGGTGCGACCTCTTTGCGACTTAACCTTGCTGATCTTGGGAATTTCCATAATGGCCTTTTGATAGTCCTCAAGCAGACGATCGTCAAAGCCATCTGAAAGACTAAAGGAAGACTCGATAAAGATATCATAGGCGGTCTTCAAGATAAAGAAAGTGATGATGATAGCAACCAGTCTATCTACAATCGGATAATTGAAACTGCTAGCTAGGATGGCAATAGTCGTACCAAGTGAGGTAACAGCATCAGAAAGATTGTCCTGGGCGGCAGCCTTCAGCGCCTTGGAGTTGGATTTCTTGCTGAGGCGAGTATTGTAGAGATAGACTAGAAACATAATCGCTGTAGAAATGATTCCTAGAGTTGCACCAAGAGGATCAATGACCGTTTCTTCACGACTGAGAATCTTTTGAATGGTGTCCCTCAGTACATCAAAGCCAACATAAAACATAATGATGGAAGTGATTAAACTAGCCAAATCTTCAATTTTCCAGTGACCAAAACGATGGTCCCGGTCTGCAGGCTGGCGCGCCATCCGAATCCCGATTAAGAGAGCCACATTTCCAATGATGTCCGACACGTTGTTAAAACCATCAGCCACCAAACTGGATGAATGCAGAAGATGACCAGTTGCTAATTTTGCTGCAGACAAGATTAAATAGGTTGAAATGCTGATAATGGCCCCACGCTCAGCCAACTTGAGATTTGAAATAGATTGCTTCATTCAACTTCCTTTCTAGTCACATAGCATTCTACCATTATACTGGTTTTCAAGGGAAAATTCAAATAGGACGGATAAAACTAAGAAAATACAAAGCAGAAAATGCTTTTTTTTTTAGGAAACATGATAAAATGATATCTGGAAGTTTATGCTTTTTTATACAAAAATATTAGCAAATACCAAAGGAGATTATATGAAAACATTGATTGTTATTCCTGCCCTAAATCCTCCACTTGATTTGATTCAATACATAGAAAAATTAAGGCAATCTGGTTTAGAAGATATTCTAATTGTAGATGATGGAAGTAGGTCAGAATGTGGTTATATTTTTGAACAACTAAGAGATAAACAAGGATGTCAGATATTAACCCATGCAAAAAATTTAGGAAAGGGTCGTGCCTTAAAAAATGCTTTTAACTATTTTCTGACAATGCCAAATGTAGAAGAATATAACGGGATTGTCACTGCTGATTCGGATGGACAACATAGGGTTGAAGATGTCTTATCTATGGTAGAGACAATTTCTAATTATCCTGACTCACTCATTTTAGGTTGTCGTGATTTTGATTCTGAAAATGTTCCACCAAAAAGTAAATTTGGGAATAAGCTTACAAAATTAGTATTTAAATTGCTTTATGGTCGAAAAATTACAGATACTCAGACTGGACTTCGAGGCTTTCCAAAGGCAATTTTACATGAAATGTTGGAGATTTCAGGTGAACGATTTGAGTATGAGACTAAAATGTTAATCCATACATTTGATAATTCAGTTCCCATCAAAGAAATAAGGATTGAAACTATTTACTTTGATGGGAATGCTGAAACTCATTTCAATCCTATTAAAGATTCATTGAGAATTTACAAAGTAATCTTTGCATCATTCTTTAAATATTTGTTATCTTCTCTTTCTTCCTTTTTAGTTGATATTGGATTGTTTCAGTTGTTCCTTTGGCTTTCCCTATCTGTAGGAATTCATAGGGGGGCACTGTTGATTCTATTATCAACTATTTTGGCAAGAATAATTTCATCTTATTTTAATTTTACAATGAATAAGAATTTTGTCTTTGATGGTGAAAAAAGGATTCATAAAACGATTGTGAAATACTATAGCTTGGCTGCTTTCCAAATGTTGTTGTCTGCAGCAATGGTGACAGTTGTTTGGAATATGTTTTCTGGTTCTGAAACAGCTATTAAAATAGTAGTCGATACAATCTTATTTCTCGCCAGTTATCAAGTTCAAAGAAGGTGGGTGTTTAGAGAGAAGGAGTTACCATGCTAATTGTTTTTAGAATGCTTTTATTATTTTTATCAATTTTTGGATATTTCAGTTTTTTTAGATTAAAGACGAAAATAGAAGTTTCTTTTATTCCAGTTGTGGTTTTTTCAGGTATTGGGACAATCATCTTTCTTTCAGGTCTTTTGAATATATTGAAGCTGACCTCGATTGTTCTTTTTTGTATAGGAATCTTTCTGAATAAATATTCTCTTTATTTGATAAGTGATAAAAAATATATTCAGCAATCCTTTTGTTTTTTTCTTGCTATGATATTCTTATTTATCCTTTTAAAAGATAATTTATGGATTCATTATGATAATTTTTCACATTGGGGGATAGTAGCTAAAGAAATTGTAACATATAATCAATTTCCTAATTTTCAATCTGACCTAATACAATTTCAAAGTTATGCGACAGGTAGTGCTAGCTTTATTTACTATATGTCAAAAATTACAGGTCTTCATTCTGAAGGATTTATGAGTGTTGCCCAATCTTGGCTAGTACTTAGTGCATGCTTTACATTTTTTGTATGGATTTCTAGAAATTCGAAAAAGTATAGTATCCCAGTCATAATGTTTATCATACTACTCTTTATAGTAAATATTCAGCCCTATGATTTACTTGTAGATACATTGTTGACATCATTAGCATTGGCTACTATCAACATAATTGTCTTTTATCAAAAGAGTTTACAAAAAATAACTTATCAGCTTAGTTTAATTTTTTTATTTTTGATATCTGTAAAAACAAGTGGTATATTTTTTGTGATTTCTGCACTATTTCTCATGATTTTCTATTCTTTTAGGATGAGAAAAGAATTACGGTTTCATATTTGGTTACAAACATTCTATGTAGTTGTTGGGATTGTCTTTGTAAACATTTTATGGAAAGCACATGTTTCTTATGTTTTTATTGCAGGAAATAAGTCAAAACATTCATTTAGTTTAGTGAGTTATAAGGAGAATTTGTTAGATAAAGGAAAAAGCAAAATAATTGAGATAATGTTTCAATATGCTCAACGAATTTTTTCATTTGATAATATTATTTTAATTTTGCTTGTGCTAATAGGGGGAGTTTTAATCTATTGTATTTTAGCTAAAAAGAAAATATTGGGAATAGAGTTAGTCGTTTTTCCTAGTTTAACTTATATTATTTATCATCTTAATTTGTTAGCTATGTACATTGTATCAATGCCCTATGATGAAGCAAAAAATTTAGATAGTTTCAGTAGATATAATATGACAATTGTATTATTTGTTTTGGGGATTATGCTCATTTATTCTTTAAAATACTCAGTACAGCTTTCTAAATATTTTCTCTATATGCTTTCTATTGTATTGATAGCTGTTGCTTTTATCAATAAAGAGGCATTTAATCAATTTATTACAAGTAAATTTACAGCAGATCGTTATAGAATAGAGGAAAGATTAAGAAGTGTATCCTATAAGAAAGGCATTCCTACAGTAGTTCAAATAAAAAGAAAATCACTATCTAAAGGATATTTATGGTTTCTATTGCGTTATGACTTGCATACAAAAGATGTTAGTATAGACTATCTTGATGAAGAAGTTTCGAATAATAGAGAAAGTGTTCAAGTATTAACTATTGATTATTGATTATTGATGAAATAGTAATGATTAGTCATGATAGTTTGACTGTCTAAGATGATTCAATTCCTTGAAAATTTTTCAAAATTTGGTATAATAGTACTACTCAAGGGAGTAGCTGGCAGAAACCTGTGATAGTGTCGTCATTCCGAATTTTATACTGAAAAGTATGCTTTCCGGCACTATCTTAAACAGCGAGACTTGTTATGATTAACAGGTCTCTTTTTGTTTGTCGTGAAAAGATGCGATGAGGGAAAAGAGAGTCTGTTTTGCACACAATGTCAAGGAGGAGACACATGTCAAAAGAACAAAAACGCCAAGCGTTTTATACTCAGAGTCCTGAAGAGGTCTTGAAGGCTGTGGATGCGACCGAGCAAGGTTTGTCATCAAGTGAGGCGGAAAAGCGCCTTGCAGAATTTGGCCACAATGAACTCGAAGAAGGTGAGAAACGATCAATCCTGGTCAAATTTATCGAGCAATTTAAGGATTTGATGATTATCATCCTAGTTGCAGCAGCAATTTTGTCAGTCGTGACTTCTGGTGGGGAAGATATCGCAGATGCCATTATCATTTTAGCCGTGGTTATCATTAACGCTGCCTTTGGTGTTTATCAAGAAGGAAAAGCAGAAGAAGCCATTGAAGCCCTCAAATCCATGTCTAGTCCAGCTGCCCGCGTTCTTCGTGATGGGCATATGGCGGAGATTGACTCTAAAGAATTGGTACCAGGTGATATTGTTGCCCTTGAAGCTGGTGATGTGGTACCAGCAGACTTACGTTTGCTAGAAGCCAACTCTCTTAAAATCGAAGAAGCAGCCCTGACAGGTGAGTCTGTACCAGTCGAAAAAGACTTGACAGTTGAACTTGCTGCAGATACTGGTATTGGTGATCGTGTCAATATGGCCTTTCAAAACTCAAATGTGACTTATGGTCGTGGTCTTGGTGTTGTTGTCAATACAGGGATGTACACGGAAGTTGGTCATATCGCTGGCATGCTCCAAGATGCGGATGAGACGGATACACCACTTAAACAAAACTTGAACAACCTTTCTAAGGTCTTGACCTATGCTATCTTGGTCATTGCCCTTGTTACTTTTGTAGTGGGTGTCTTCATTCAAGGGAAAAATCCACTTGGTGAGTTGTTGACTTCTGTTGCCCTTGCCGTTGCAGCCATTCCAGAAGGACTTCCTGCTATCGTGACCATCGTTCTTTCCCTTGGTACTCAAGTTTTAGCCAAACGACATTCCATCGTTCGTAAGTTGCCAGCAGTTGAAACACTTGGTTCAACTGAAATCATCGCTTCTGATAAGACTGGTACGCTGACCATGAACAAGATGACGGTTGAAAAAATCTTCTACGATGCAGTCCTACATGACTCAGTTGATGACATTGAACTGGGTCTTGAAATGCCCCTCCTTCGTTCAGTTGTCTTGGCCAATGATACGAAAATCGATGTGGAAGGCAACCTGATTGGTGATCCAACCGAAACAGCCTTTATCCAGTATGCCTTGGACAAGGGCTACGATGTCAAAGAATTTTTAGACAAATATCCTCGTATGGCGGAGTTGCCATTTGACTCTGACCGTAAGCTCATGTCAACAGTTCATCCACTTGCAGATGGACGCTTCCTCGTAGCTGTTAAAGGTGCGCCAGACCAACTCTTGAAACGTTGTGTTCTTCGTGATAAGGCTGGGGATATTGCTCCGATTGATGAGAAGGTCACAAACCTCATTCATACAAACAACTCTGAAATGGCTCATCAAGCCTTGCGTGTCCTTGCAGGTGCGTATAAGATTATCGATAGCATTCCAGAAAACCTCACTTCTGAAGAGCTGGAAAATAATTTAATCTTCACTGGTTTGATTGGGATGATTGATCCTGAACGTCCTGAAGCCGCTGAGGCTGTTCGTGTGGCTAAGGAAGCTGGAATTCGTCCAATCATGATTACAGGTGACCACCAAGACACCGCAGAAGCTATTGCCAAACGTTTGGGAATCATTGATGCAAACGATACAGAAGACCACGTTTTAACTGGTGCTGAGCTCAACGAATTATCTGATGAAGACTTTGAAAAAGTTGTTGGTCAATACTCTGTTTATGCCCGTGTGTCTCCAGAGCACAAGGTTCGTATCGTCAAGGCTTGGCAAAAACAAGGTAAGGTCGTTGCCATGACAGGTGACGGTGTCAATGATGCCCCAGCTCTGAAAACAGCAGACATCGGTATCGGTATGGGAATCACTGGTACAGAGGTTTCTAAGGGGGCTTCTGATATGATTCTTGCAGATGATAACTTTGCGACTATTATCGTCGCAGTGGAAGAAGGACGTAAGGTCTTCTCAAACATTCAAAAGACTATTCAGTACCTACTTTCTGCCAATACTGCTGAAGTATTGACCATCTTCCTATCAACCTTGTTTGGTTGGGATGTCTTACAGCCGGTTCATCTTTTGTGGATCAACTTGGTAACGGATACCTTCCCAGCTATCGCTCTTGGTGTTGAACCTGCGGAGCCTGGTGTCATGAATCATAAACCACGTGGACGCAAGGCAAGCTTCTTCTCAGGTGGTGTTTTGAGTTCTATCATTTATCAAGGTGTACTCCAAGCAGCTCTTGTTATGAGTGTTTATGGCCTTGCGATTGCTTACCCAGTTCATGTGGGTGACAATCATGCTATTCATGCAGATGCCCTAACGATGGCCTTTGCAACCCTTGGTTTGATTCAGCTCTTCCATGCTTACAATGTCAAGTCTGTCTACCAATCCATCTTGACAGTTGGTCCATTCAAGTCTAAGACCTTTAACTGGTCCATCTTGGTATCCTTTATCCTTCTCATGGCAACAATCGTTGTAGAACCGCTTGAAGGAATCTTCCACGTAACCAAACTAGACTTGTCACAATGGGGAATTGTTATGGCTGGAAGCTTCTCAATGATTATCATCGTCGAAATCGTTAAGTTCATTCAACGCAAACTCGGTTTTGACAAGAATGCGATTTAAGGGAGGTTTCGGATGTCAGCATATCAATTACCGACCGTATGGCAGGATGAAGCTAGTAATCAAGGAGCCTTTACGGGCTTAAATAAACCAACAGCAGGTGCCCGTTTCGAACAAAACTTGCCAAAAGGAGAACAAGCTTTTCAGCTTTATTCACTGGGAACACCAAATGGTGTGAAGGTCACTATCTTATTGGAAGAATTACTAGAGGCTGGTTTTAAGGAAACGGCTTACGACTTGTATAAGATTGCTATCATGGATGGGGATCAATTCGGATCAGACTTTGTGAAGCTCAATCCAAATTCCAAGATTCCAGCCTTATTGGACCAGTCAGGTACTGAAGATGTAAGAGTCTTTGAGTCTGCTCATATTCTTCTTTACCTTGCTGAGAAATTTGGAACTTTTTTACCAAGTAATCCTGTGGAAAAGGTAGAAGTTTTGAATTGGCTATTCTGGCAAGCAGGTGCAGCACCTTTTCTAGGTGGGGGATTTGGACATTTCTTCAATTATGCCCCTGAAAAATTGGAATATCCTATTAACCGTTTTACGATGGAAGTGAAACGCCAGTTGGATTTATTGGATAAGGAATTGGCTCAGAAACCTTATATTGCAGGCAATGACTATACGATTGCAGATATTGCCATCTGGTCTTGGTATGGACAGTTAGTTCAAGGAAAACTTTACCAAGGTTCTGCAAAATTCTTGGATGCCTCAAGTTACCAGAATTTAGTAAAATGGGCAGAAAAAATTGCCAATCGTCCAGCTGTTAAGCGTGGGATGGAAGTAATTTATAAAGAAATTAATACTCTTTGAAAATCTCTTCAAACCACGTCAGCGTCGCCTTGCCGTATATATGTTACTGACTTCGTCAGTTCTATCTGCAACCTCAAAACAGTGTTTTGAGCAACCTGTGGCTAGCTTCCTAGTTTGCTTTTTGATTTTCATTGAGTATAAGTAGCAAAAAAGTCATCTTCGGATGGCTTTTTGCTACAGTTGAGGGAAAGGGCTTGCAGTTATCGGCTTTTGTGCTATAATTGTTATAATATAGTAAAAAACAAGAGGAGTGTGAGGAAGTGGAAAAGAAAATTGTAAAAGATATTTTGTTTTTATCTCAGGTATCTCAGCCGGCAAGTCAGGAAGACCTTTATCTTGCCAGAGATTTGCAGTATACACTCTTAGCAAATCGTGAGACCTGCATTGGTCTAGCTGCCAATATGATTGGGGTGCAAAAGCGCGTGATTATCTTTAATCTTGGCTTGGTTCCCGTGGTCATGTTTAACCCAGTGCTTCTGTCCTTTGAAGGATCCTATGAGGCAGAAGAAGGCTGTTTGTCCTTGGTAGGTGTGAGATCAACTAAGCGTTATGAAAGCATAACGGTGTCCTATCGAGACATTAAGTGGCAGGAACAGACCATTACCTTGACAGGCTTCCCAGCTCAGATTTGCCAGCATGAGTTGGATCACTTGGAAGGACGAATCATTTAGGAGGAAAGCAAATGAAACGAATAGTCTTTGAACTTATTTTTATCGCAACGACCTGGTATATCTTTTTACCGCCCCTTAACCTGACCAGCTGGGAATTTCTCTTTTTCCTCTGTGGGCATTTGCTGCTTGTAGCAATCTTATTTGGCTTTGGCAAGGGAATCAATCTGGTCAAAACGGTTCATGTGCGCCACGGTAAGGCGGAAGCTGCCTTAAATCTTGAGGGTTTCAAAATCAATCGGTTAGGGAAAATTCTGTTAGCTTTGATTGGAGGAATTCTTCTCTTGGCAGCTTTGGTTTCCTTGGTAACTTCCAGCATGTTTCAGGCTAAAAATTATGCCAATGTAGTCACGGTTACGGAAAAAGACTTTACTGAATTTCCTAAGAGTGACACCAGTAAGGTTCCTATCCTAGATAGAAGTACTGCTGAAAAAATTGGAGACCGCTACTTGGGTTCCCTAACCGATAAGGTGTCGCAATACGTAGCGGCAGATACCTATACCCAATTGACAATTGATGGGAAACCTTATCGGGTCACACCACTAGAATATGCAGACCCTATCAAATGGTTTAACAATCAAGCCAAGGGAATCGGTGAGTATATCAAGGTGGACATGGTAACTGGAAATGCGGATTTGGTGGACTTGAAGACACCAATCAAGTATTCAGACTCGGAGTATTTTAACCGTGATGTCAAACGTCACCTGCGCTTGAAGTACCCGACCAAAATCTTTAAAACTCCATCTTTTGAGGTGGACGATGAGGGCAATCCTTTCTATGTAGCAACGGTTTACCAAAAGCAATTTGGACTTGCGGTTCCTCGTCCTGCTTCAGTCATTATCTTGGATGCTACAAATGGAGAAACCAAGGAATACAGCTTATCAGATGTTCCAGAATGGGTGGATAGGATCTATCCAGCAGAGGAAACCATTGAGCAAATCAACTACAACGGCAAGTACAAGGACGGTTTCTTGAATGCCATGATTTCCAAGAAAAACGTGACCCAGACTACCAATGGCTATAATTACTTGTCTATCGGTAATGACATCTATCTCTACACAGGTGTGACGTCGGCTAATGCGGATGAGAGTAATCTTGGTTTCATCCTTGAAAATATGCGAACAGGAGAAATTACTAAGTATAGCTTGGCTTCTGCGACAGAAGAATCAGCCCGTGAATCAGCAGAAGGTGCTGTTCAGGAGAAATCCTACAAAGCAACCTTCCCAATCCTCATCAACCTCAATGACAAGCCTTTCTACATCATGGGTTTGAAGGACAATGCTGGCTTGGTCAAAGAGTATGCTCTAGTAGACGCAGTCGAGTACCAAAATGTTATCGTAGCTACTACAGTGGAAGAGATGCTCAGCAAGTATGCCAATAAAAACGACCTTGAAATTGACAATGCAACGACAGAAAGCATCAAGGGAGTAGTAGCAGACCTCAAATCAGCTGTTATCAAGGGCGACACCGTCTACTTCTTTAAAGTTGATGGCAAGATTTACAAGGTTAAGGCCTCAGTATCAGATGACCTTCCTTACCTTGAAAATGGTAGAACCTTCGAAGGTCAAGTAGGAAAAGACAGCTATCTCAAGACCTTTAAAGTACAGTAATACTCTGCGAAAATCTCTTCAAACCACGTCAACTT
>NZ_VMLM01000003.1:0-30818 GCF_013276695.1 Streptococcus sp. 4155 | reverse complement strand
GCTAGTTTCCTAGTTTGTTCTTTGATTTTCATTGAGTATAAAAAAGGTTTATTTAAGAAATATATGTTATAATAAAATAAATTAAGACTAATGGAGGACAAAGAAATGGGTTTTTATTTGATGCTTGCTTCAATGCTACTTGGACTGCTCGCTTTGAAGATAGGTTTTTCTCAGTTCAAGGAGAAAAAAGATAAATTCTTATCTATCTTAACAAGTTTAGCTGGCGCAGCCCTTGTTCTCGTGGCTATCTGGTTAGGATGGCCCAAATAAATAGAGAAGCCTCGGTCAAACCGAGGTTTTTCATACTCTTCGAAAATCTCTTCAAACCGCGTCAGCTTCCTAGTTTGCTCTTTGATTTTCATTGAGTATCAGATGAATTTCTTGGTTGTGGCTAAAAAATATGCTACACTATCAATATGAAAATTTTAATCCCTACAGCAAAAGAAATGAACACAGACTTGCCGAGTATCGAGGCAACACCTTTAATACCAGAAAGTCAGGCCGTGCTGGATGCCTTGGCCCTCTATTCTGCTAGTCAATTGGAGAGTTTTTATAAGGTATCAGCCGAGAAGGCTGCGGAAGAATGTCAAAATATCCAAGCTTTGAAAAGGCAAACTGCTCAACACTACCCAGCTCTTAAACTTTTTGATGGGCTTATGTACCGCCATATCAAGCGAGATAAGTCGACCGAGGCGGAACAAGCCTATCTTGAAAATCATGTCTTTATTACTTCGGCTTTGTACGGTGTCGTTCCAGCCTTGTCATCTATGGCCCCTCACCGTTTGGACTTTTTGATGAAGTTAAAAGTCGCTGGTAAGACTTTAAAGAGTCATTGGAAGGCAGCCTATGATGAAGCTGTGAAGCAGGAAGAAGTGATTTTCTCCCTCTTGTCGTCCGAGTTTGAGACGGTATTTTCTAAGGAAATCAGAGAAAAAATGGTGATCTTCAAATTTATGGAGGATAGAGGCGGTCAGCTGAAAATTCACTCAACCATTTCCAAGAAAGCGCGTGGTGCCTTCCTGACAGCCCTGATAGAAAATCAAGTACAGACGGTGGAGGAAGCTCGTCGCTTAAGCTTTGCAGGATTTACCTACCGAGAAGATCTGTCCCAGCCACAGGAATTGGTTTTTGTAAAGGAAGTATAGAAATCAGATATTCTGTATTGGACAATATGTATCATCAGTTATTTTAGTTTATAAATGAGAAAAAAGCGAACAAGCTAGACTTCTGAGTGTCAGAAAAGTAGTCTTGTTCGCTTTTATTATGTTAGTTACTTGATCGCATTGACCAAGTCTTGAGCTTGTTTTTCAAGTGAGTTTAGGACTGTTTCTTCGAGAACCAATTTTCCGTCTGCCCAGGCAGAGTCATTAACACGTGCAGCAGTAAAGTCGCCAACGACTTGTGTACGGATAAATGGCAAGAGGTCTTTGTAGATAGCAAAGAGTTGATCGTGCCCTGCATTGGCTACAGATGATACTGTGACAAACTTGTCTTGAAGGGCAGAAGCTCCACGTGTATCAGACAAGTCAAGGGCACGAGATAGCCAGTCCAGCAAGTTCTTCACTGTACCAGGGATAGAGAAGTTGTAGACTGGAGAGAAGATCCAGATGGCATCCGCAGCGAGAACTGCTTCACGAGCAGCAGCTACAGCTGGATGAGTTGGAACTTCCAAATCTTGGCTGAAGAGAGGGATAGCTGAATAATCAAGATAGCTAACTTCTGCTTTACCAGCAAGTGCTTTCTCAGCTTCGAGGGCCATTTGGTGGTTGAAAGAACCTTGGCGTAGTGATCCGACGATAAATAATACTTTTTTAGACATGTTGTGTCTCCTTTTTCTTTAAATTTACGAGAATTTTCTCGTTGTTATAAAATATATTACAACAAAACAAAACAACTTGCAAGAAATTTGCTCAGAGTTTGTTTGAAATTATAAAATTGCTGAAATTCTAGTTACTTGCTATTGGAAAAGTGAGAACTGTTTCACTTTCAAAATTGGTTTTGTTTGAAGGGAGAAATAGAATTGGTTGCTTATACTCAATGAAAATCAAAGAGCAAACTAGGAAGCTAGCCGCAGGTTGCTCAAAGCACAGCTTTGAGGTTGCAGATAAAGCTGACGTGGTTTGAAGAGATTTTAGAAGAGTATTCTTGCATTCACTTGTAATAAAGCTTAATAGATGGTAAAATAGACGAGTGAAAAAAAGACAAAACAAAGCAAAAAATAATCTACTGTGGCAGTATGGTCTAGGGATGACGATTTTGTTTGTGGTTATCAGTGCTTCCTTTCTGTATCTAGTGTTTCTGAGTATGAAACCTTATCAAACAGCTAAAAGTGAAGGAGAAAAATTAGCTCAGCAGTATGCAGGATTAGAGCAGGCTGATCAGGTTGACTTATACAATGGCTTGGAATCCTATTATAGCGTTCTTGGTCGCAATAAAAAACAAGAAGCACTTGCTGTCCTGATTGGAAAAGATGACCATAAGATTTACGTTTATCAGCTAAATCAAGGTGTTTCACAAGAAAAAGCGGAAGCCGTTTCTAAGGAAAAAGGAGCTGGCGAGATTGACAAGATTACCTTTGGCCGTTATCAAGACAAACCAATCTGGGAAGTCAAGTCAGGCTCTGATTTTTATCTAGTAGATTTTGAAACAGGAGTATTGGTCAATAAGGAGGGCCTATGAAACTATCCAACCGTGTTTTAGAAATGGAAGAAAGTGTGACCTTGGCTGCTGGAGCTCGTGCCAAAGCACTCAAGTCTGAGGGAAGAGATATCCTGTCTCTAACCTTGGGTGAGCCAGATTTCACTACTCCAAAAAATATCCAAGATGCCGCCATTGCATCGATTCGAGATGGGCGTGCTTCTTTTTATACAGTAACCTCAGGCCTGCCAGAGCTCAAGGCAGCGGTCAATACTTACTTTGAACGCTTTTACGGCTATTCTGTAGCGCCAAATCAAGTGACAGTCGCTGCTGGAGCCAAATATTCTCTCTATACCTTCTTTATGGCTGTGGTCAATCCAGGTGATGAAGTTATCATCCCAACCCCCTACTGGGTAAGCTATGGAGACCAGGTCAAGATGGCAGAAGGTGTGCCAGTCTTTGTTCCTGCTAAGGAAGATAATCACTTTAAGGTGACCGTAGAGCAGTTAGAAGCAGCTCGCACAGACAAGACCAAGGTTTTGGTGCTGAATTCGCCATCCAATCCGACAGGTATGATTTACACCCGTGAGGAACTCTTGGCAATCGGAAACTGGGCTGTAGAAAAGGATATTCTCATTCTAGCAGATGATATCTATGGGCGCTTGGTCTATAATGGTCATGAGTTCACACCGATTTCTAGCCTATCTGAGGCAATTCGCAAGCAAACAGTGGTCATCAATGGTGTGTCTAAAATCTATGCCATGACAGGTTGGCGGATTGGCTATGCCGTTGGAGAAGCAAACATTATTGCTGCCATGTCCAAGATTGCAGGTCAAACAACTTCGAATCCGTCAGCAGTAGCCCAGTATGCAGCAGTTGAGGCTCTATCAGGTGAGCAAGATACTGTAGAAAGCATGCGTCAGGCTTTTGAGGAACGTCTCAATACCATCTATCCCCTTCTTGCTGAGGTGCCAGGATTTGAAGTGCTCAAACCGCAAGGAGCTTTCTATCTCTTCCCAAATGTCAAAAAAGCTATGGAGATGAAAGGCTATACAGATGTGACAGATTTTACAACCGCTATCCTAGAAGAAGCCGAAGTGGCCTTGGTAACAGGAGCAGGATTCGGAGCACCAGAAAATGTCCGCCTCAGCTATGCGACAGACCTAGACACGCTTAAAGAAGCAGTTAAACGCTTGAAAGCATTTATGGGTAGTGAGAATGATTGATCATTTTGAGATTAAGGTAAAGGATTTACAAATTTCAGAAGGATTTTATAAGAGTTTTCTCGCTCCTTTGGGCTATAAATTGGCTTTTAAGACTAGTTCTCTAATCAGTTTTCTTGCCCCGAACAGCCCTCATCCTGGTGGTGATTTTTGGCTGGCTCAGGGGACACAAGATCCTATTCACTTTGCTTTTTTAGCAGAAAATAAGGAAGAAGTTCAGGCTTGTTATGAGGCTGGTTTAGAGGCAGGTGGGCGAGACAATGGGGCTCCTGGTTATCGCAGTGAGCATCCGATTTACTACGCTGCTTTTGTGATTGACCCAGATGGGAACAATATAGAAGTGGTTTGCCATAAAGAATAAAAAAGAAAAAGGAAAAATAATGACAAAACGTGTAACGATTATTGATGTAAAAGACTATGTTGGTCAGGAAGTGACGATTGGCGCTTGGGTTGCCAACAAATCAGGAAAAGGGAAAATCGCCTTCTTGCAATTGCGTGATGGAACAGCCTTCTTTCAAGGTGTAGCCTTTAAACCAAACTTTGTCGAAAAATTTGGTGAAGAAGTAGGACTTGAGAAGTTTGATGTTATCAAACGCTTGAGCCAAGAAACGTCTGTTTATGTGACAGGTATTGTCAAAGAGGACGAACGTTCTAAATTTGGCTATGAGTTGGACATCACAGACATCGAAGTGATCGGTGAATCTCAAGACTACCCAATCACACCAAAAGAACATGGTACAGACTTCTTGATGGACAACCGTCACTTGTGGCTTCGCTCTCGTAAGCAAGTAGCGGTGATGCAAATCCGTAACGCTATCATCTATGCAACATATGAGTTCTTTGACAAGAACGGTTTCATGAAATTTGATAGCCCAATTCTTTCAGGAAATGCGGCAGAAGATTCAACAGAACTCTTTGAAACAGATTACTTTGGAACGCCAGCCTACTTGAGCCAATCAGGTCAGCTTTACCTAGAAGCAGGCGCTATGGCTCTTGGTCGTGTCTTTGACTTTGGTCCAGTATTCCGTGCTGAAAAATCAAAAACGCGCCGTCACTTGACTGAGTTCTGGATGATGGACGCAGAGTACTCATACTTGACACACGATGAGTCACTTGACTTGCAAGAAGCTTATGTAAAAGCTCTTCTACAAGGTGTTCTTAACCGTGCGCCTCAAGCCTTGGAAACCTTGGAACGTGATACAGAACTCTTGAAACGCTATATTGCAGAGCCATTCAAACGTATCACTTACGATCAAGCCATTGACCTCTTGCAGGAGCATGAAAATGATGAAGACGCTGACTACGAACATCTTGAGCATGGTGATGACTTTGGTTCACCACATGAAACTTGGATTTCAAACCACTTTGGTGTGCCAACTTTTGTCATGAACTACCCAGCAGCCATCAAGGCCTTCTATATGAAACCAGTTCCTGGAAATCCAGAGCGCGTGCTTTGTGCAGACTTGCTTGCTCCAGAAGGCTATGGAGAAATTATCGGTGGGTCTATGCGTGAGGAAGACTACGATGCCCTTGTCGCTAAGATGGATGAACTTGGCATGGATTGTACAGAGTATGAATTCTACCTTGACCTTCGTAAATACGGTACAGTTCCACACGGTGGATTTGGTATCGGTATCGAGCGTATGGTAACCTTCGCAGCAGGAACAAAACATATCCGTGAAGCCATTCCATTCCCACGTATGTTGCACCGTATTAAACCGTAAGAATAGGAAAACGCCCATGTGGCGTTTTTTCGCATATCAGAGTTTTTACTTGCGTAAAAAAATTTTTTCTAGTATAATAGTTTATTGTGAGCGAACCTCACTTACCCCTTGCAAAGTCTTGGGGTCATTAGACCAAAAGGAGGAACATATCAATGGCTAAATACGAAATTCTTTATATCATTCGTCCAAACATTGAAGAAGAAGCTAAAAACGCTTTGGTAGCACGTTTTGACTCTATTTTGACTGACAACGGTGCAACTGTTGTTGAATCAAAATCTTGGGAAAAACGCCGTCTTGCATACGAAATCAAAGATTTCCGTGAAGGACTTTACCACATCGTTAACGTTGAAGCAAACGACGATGCAGCTCTTAAAGAGTTTGACCGTCTTTCAAAAATTAACGCTGACATTCTTCGTCACATGATCGTCAAAATTGACGCGTAAGAAGGTAAACTATGATTAACAATGTTGTACTTGTAGGGCGCATGACACGTGACGCTGAGTTGCGTTATACCCCATCAAATGTAGCAGTTGCGACTTTTACTCTTGCAGTAAACCGTACATTTAAGAGTCAAAATGGCGAACGTGAGGCTGATTTTATCAATGTCGTTATGTGGCGTCAACAGGCTGAGAACCTTGCTAATTGGGCTAAAAAAGGCTCACTTATCGGGGTGACAGGCCGTATCCAGACTCGTAGTTACGATAACCAGCAAGGACAACGTATCTACGTGACAGAGGTCGTGGCTGAGAATTTCCAAATGTTAGAAAGCCGTAGTGTGCGTGAAGGTCATACAGGTGGAGCTTACTCTGCACCAACTGCAAACTATTCAGCGCCTACAAATTCAGTACCAGACTTTTCACGTGATGAAAATCCATTTGGAACAACAAATCCATTGGATATTTCAGATGATGATTTACCATTCTAATGGACAACTAAAATTATAAAGGAGAAAAAACATGGCTCAACAACGTCGTGGCGGATTCAAACGCCGTAAAAAAGTTGATTACATCGCAGCAAACAAAATTGAATATGTTGATTACAAAGATACTGAGCTTCTTAGCCGTTTCGTTTCAGAACGTGGGAAAATCCTTCCTCGTCGTGTAACAGGAACTTCAGCTAAAAACCAACGTAAAGTAACAACAGCTATCAAACGCGCTCGCGTAATGGCTTTGATGCCTTTCGTAAACGAAGATTAAAAAAGAGGTCCGGGTGGACCTCTTTTTCAGACCCGGTTGGGTCTTTTTTTCACGAGCCTTGAAATGAGAGAGCGAGTTGAGGTCAGGGGGACCTCTTTTTCATGAGCTTGGAAACAAGAATGCGAATTAAGACCCCAACGGATCTTTTTTTCACGAGATAGTTTTTTTCTGACCTTGGCGTGCTATAATGGTAATAGAAAGAGTAAAGGTGGGTAAGTCAAAGATGAATTGTACGATTAGAAATATGATTAAGTCTGATATTGAATCCTTATCTCATGGCTTTATGAATCAAGGTTGGCCTGGTAGAGAGGAAATTTTGGCTAGATATTTTCTGGAACAGGAAAGTGGGGAGAGAGAAGTCTTAGTTGCAGAGATTGATGGTGCTGTAGCGGGCTACGTTACCATTTTGCCCTCTGCTAAACATGGTCCTTTTGCAGAAGTCTATCCAGAATTATCAGATTTTAATGTGTTTGAGCCTTTTAGAAATCAAGGGATAGGGAATCAATTGCTAGAAGAAGCAGAAAAACGAGTCAAGTTTGTTTCGAGTAAGGTCACTCTTGGTGTAGGTTTGCACTTAGGCTATGGCCCTGCCCAGAGATTGTATATCAGACGGGGCTACATTCCAGATGGGACAGGTGTCTGGTATCGAAATCAACCCTTGGAAATGAATGCAACTAGCCAAAATAATGATGATTTGGTTTTGTATCTAGTAAAAGAATTCGGATAAGAGACAAGGATTTTATTGGGGATGTGGGATTTCTCTACTTTATGGTATAATGGAAAGAGTTAGATTGAAAGAGGTAGTGAGATGGATGCCAAATTAAGATATAAGGCAAAGAAGATCAAGATTGTCTTTTTTGATATTGATGATACATTGCGGAATTCCAAGACAGGTTTTATTCCGGCTTCAATCCCAGCTGTTTTTAAGCAATTACGTGAGAAAGGAATTTTGACAGGTATTGCTTCTGGACGAGGGATTTTTGGTGTCGTGCCAGAAATTCGTGAACTCAAGCCTGACTTTTTTGTAACCTTAAATGGTGCCTATATTGAAGATAAAAAAGGTCAGGTTATTTATCAACATCAGATTGAGAAGTCAGATGTTGAGGAGTATATCTCTTGGGCCAAGCAAGAGGAAATAGAGTATGGCTTGGTTGGGAGTCATGATGCCAAGTTGTCTATTCGTACAGATATGATTAGTGAGGCTATCAATCCAATTTATCCTGATTTAGATGTGGATCCAGATTTCCATGAGAAAGAAGACATCTATCAGATGTGGACTTTTGAAGATAAGGGAGATGACTTACACTTACCTGACGGTCTCTCAGATAAACTTCGCATGGTTCGTTGGCACCAACATTCGTCTGATATTGTTCCGATTTCAGGCTCCAAAGCGACGGGTGTGGAAAAGGTTGTGGAACACCTTGGCTTGAAACCAGACAACGTTATGGTTTTTGGAGATGGGCTGAATGACTTGGAACTCTTTGATTATGTTGGAATCAGCGTTGCAATGGGAATTTCTCATGATAACATCAAAGAAAAAGCAGATTATATAACAAAAACACTAGAAGAAGATGGCATTTTTGATGCCTTAGAAGGATTTGGTATGGTAGAAAAAGAATTGCATTTCCCACAAGTAGACATTGAAACAGTAGAAGGTCCTATCGCGACTATTAAGACCAATCACGGGGACTTGCGTATCAAGCTCTTCCCAGAGCATGCTCCTAAAACAGTGGCTAACTTTGTATCTCTTGCAAAAGATGGCTACTATGATGGTGTCATTTTCCACCGTATTATCAAGGACTTTATGATCCAAGGTGGAGACCCAACTGGAACTGGTATGGGTGGCGAGTCAATCTACGGCGAATCTTTTGAGGATGAATTCTCAGAAGAGCTTTACAATATCCGTGGTGCTCTTTCCATGGCAAATGCTGGTCCAAATACCAACGGCAGCCAGTTCTTTATCGTGCAAAATCAACACCTGCCTTATTCTAAAAAAGAAATTGCTCGTGGTGGTTGGCCAGAACCGATTGCGGAAATCTATGCCAATCAAGGTGGAACTCCTCACCTAGATCGCCGTCACACGGTTTTTGGTCAGCTAGCTGATGAAGCTTCTTACGCTGTCTTGGATGCCATTGCTGCTGTTGAGACAGGGGCTATGGACAAGCCAGTTGAAGATGTCGTGATTGAAACAATTGAAATCGAGGACTAAGATGAAAATCGGTGATAAGCTAAAGGGGCGTATTACAGGGATTCAGCCCTACGGTGCCTTTGTTGAGCTAGAGACGGGTGATACGGGGCTGATTCACATTTCAGAGATTCGGACAGGCTTTATTGAAAATATCCATGAAGCCTTGAAAGTCGATGAAGAGGTTCAGGTTCAGGTAGTAGATTTAGATGAATTTACAGGGAAAGCTAGTCTTTCTATCCGCACTTTGGAGGAAGAAAAGCACCAGTTTCCGAGACGGAGACGCTTTTCAAGCGACCGTTTTAACTACGGCTTTGCGCCTCTTAAACGAATGATGCCAATTTGGACTAGAGAAGCCTTGCACTATTTAAAAAAGAAGAAGTAGTTTAGAATTTTATATTTTTTGTAATGTTAATATAAATCTGCTATAATAGGACCATGGAAGAAGAACAATTATTAAAATCAGGGGAGCGAATTAACCAGCTCTTCTCAACAGATATCAAAATTATTCAAAATAGAGAGGTTTTTAGCTATTCGGTGGATAGTGTTCTCTTGTCACGTTTTCCGCGTTTTCCTAAAAAGGGCTTGATAGTGGATTTTTGCGCTGGAAATGGAGCAGTAGGGCTATTTGCTAGCACTCGGACTCAGGCACAGATTTTGGCTGTTGAGATTCAGGAGCGTTTGGCGGATATGGCTGAACGCTCTGTCCGTTTGAATGGTTTGGAAGAGCAGATGGAGGTCATCTGTGATGATTTGAAAAATATGCCTGCTTACATCCAGGGAAGTAAGGTGGATATGATTTTGTGTAATCCGCCCTATTTCAAGGTGGATCCTCATTCCAACTTAAATGAGAGTGAACATTATCTCTTGGCGCGCCATGAAATCACGACCAATTTGCAGGAAATCTGTCGTAGTGCCCAGAGTATTCTCAAGTCTAATGGTCGTTTGGCCATGGTTCATCGTCCTGATCGACTTCTGGATATTTTGGATACGTTACAACGGCATAATCTAGCCCCTAAGCGCCTGCAGTTTGTTTATCCAAAGCGGGAAAAAGAAGCCAATATGCTTTTGATTGAGGCTATCAAGGATGGCTCGACAAGTGGCTTTAAGGTCTTGCCACCTCTCATTGTTCACAATGATGATGGCTCTTATACGCCGGAACTCGAAGAGATTTATTATGGATTATAAGGCTTATATGTATGTGCTGGAGTGCCGTGACGGATCCTACTATACAGGCTATACGACTGATGTGAAGAGACGCCTCGCTGTCCATAATAGTGGGAAGGGAGCCAAATACACACGAGCACGCTTGCCAGTCAAACTTATCTATGCTCAAGGTTTTGCCAGTAAGGAAGAAGCCATGTCGGCTGAAGCCCTTCTCAAGCGTAAGAAGAGGCCACAGAAGGAAAGATTTTTATCTGAAAATCAAGATAGAAATTTAGTCAGTTATTTTGAAGAATCGTGAGGAGCCCTTTGACTCCTCTTACTTTTGTCAAAAAGCGAAAAAAATGCTACAATAAAGAGAATAAACAAAATGAGGTATTATCATGTCTAAGATTCTAGTATTTGGTCACCAAAATCCAGACTCAGATGCCATCGGGTCGTCTGTAGCCTTTGCCTACCTTGCAAAAGAAGCTTACGGTTTGGATACGGAAGCTGTTGCTCTTGGAACTCCAAATGAAGAAACAGCCTTTGTCTTGAACTATTTTGGTGTAGAAGCACCGCGTGTTATTACTTCTGCCAAAGCAGAAGGAGCAGAGCAAGTTATCCTGACTGACCACAATGAATTCCAACAATCTATATCAGATATCGCTGAAGTGGAAGTTTATGGTGTTGTAGACCACCACCGTGTGGCTAATTTTGAAACTGCAAGCCCACTCTACATGCGTTTGGAGCCAGTTGGTTCAGCGTCTTCAATCGTTTATCGTATGTTCAAAGAACATGGTGTAGCTGTTCCTAAAGAGATTGCTGGTTTGATGCTTTCAGGTTTGATTTCAGATACCCTTCTTTTAAAATCACCAACAACACACCCAACAGATACAGTCATTGCTCCTGAATTGGCTGAATTAGCTGGTGTAAACTTGGAAGAATATGGCTTGGCTATGTTGAAAGCTGGTACAAACTTGGCTAGCAAATCTGCTGAAGAATTGATTGACATCGATGCTAAGACTTTTGAATTGAACGGAAATAATGTCCGTGTTGCTCAAGTAAACACAGTTGACATCGCTGAAGTCTTGGAACGCCAAGCAGAAATTGAAGCTGCAATGCAAGCTGCCAACACAGCAAATGGTTATTCTGACTTTGTCTTGATGATTACAGATATCGTCAACTCAAACTCAGAAATCTTGGCTCTTGGTGCCAATATGGGCAAGGTCGAAGCGGCTTTCAACTTCAAACTTGAAAACAATCATGCTTTCCTTGCGGGTGCCGTTTCACGTAAGAAACAAGTGGTACCTCAATTGACTGAAAGCTTCAATGCTTAAGATTTTGAGTGTTAATTCAAATTAGGAAAGGCTAGTTTGAATTATATCGAAAGGAGTTTCGGCTCCTTTTTTTCTAGGAGTGAAGTATGTTAGAAAATGGTGATTTGATTTTTGTGAGAGATGAGTCGGACATGGGACAGGCTATCCAGACTTCCACAGGCAACTATAACCATGTTGCCATTTATTTGGATGGGATGATTTACCACGCTAGTGGACAAGCTGGTGTTGTTTGTCAAGAATCTGCAGACTTCTTTGAGTCCAATCACTTGTACGACCTCTATGTTTACCCAGAAATGGATATCCAGTCGGTGAAGGAAAGAGCTTGCAAACATCTTGGAGCTCCCTACAATGCTTCTTTCTATCCAGATGGAGAAGGTTTTTACTGTTCCCAGTACATGGCAGAAATCCTACCGATTTTTGAAACCATACCTATGAAATTTGGGGATGGGGAGCAGGAGATTAGTGATTTTTGGAGGGAGTATTACAGAGAGCTAGGTCTGCCTGTTCCTTTGAAGCAGCCGGGGACCAATCCTAGTCAGTTGGCAGCATCGCCTCTGTTAGAATGTAAAGAAAGGAATCTTCATGATTCAGATTTTTAATCCATCTCGTTTGACGAGACAGCCATTTTTTGGAGAATTGATCCGCTATCTGGACCAGCATGAGGATGTGATTTTACGGGAAATTAAGACTCAGTTTCCAGATGTAGCAGTTGACAAACTCATGGAAGAGTATATAAAGGCTGGCTTTATTCTACGGGAAAATAAGCGTTATTACCTTAATCTTCCTATGCTTGAATCACTCGATAGTCTCGAACTGGATCAAGAGATTTTTGTCAGCGAAGATAGTCCGGCCTATCAAACTTTGTTGGAGCAGAGTTTTGAGACAGAATTACGAAATCAAACCAATGCAGCTATTTTAGTTGAAAAGACAGACTTTACGCGGACAAAAATGACCCTGTCCAATTATTTCTACAAGGTCAAGCATCAGTATCCTTTGACAGAAAAACAGCAGGAACTCTATGACATTTTAGGAGATGTTAATCCTGAGTATGCCCTCAAATACATGACAACTTTTTTGTTGAAATTTCTCAAAAAAGACCAGCTATGCAGAAACGCCGTGATATCTTTGTGGACAGTTTAGTTGTCCTGGGTTATATAGTCCAAAATGAAGATGGAAAGTATGAGTTGGCTGTCGATTTTGACAAGGAGAGATTAACTTTCTATTTAGTGTGATTGCTTTTTCTGAGCACATTGTTTGACTTTATCTACCGATAAGTTTATACTAATGTAACCGATAACACATATCGGAATAAAACTAAAGGAGACAATCATATGTCACTTGAAAACAAATTGGAACAAGCAACAGGCGTTGTCAAAGAAGGTTTTGGTAAAGTTACTGGAGACAGCAAGACAGAACTTGAAGGAGCTGTTGAAAAAACAGTTGCTAAGGCAAAAGACGTTGTAGAAGACGCTAAAGGTGCTGTAGAAGGTGCCGTTGAAGGTTTGAAAAACGTTTTTACTAAATAATAGTAAAAAATCAGGGGTTTTATTTTCCCTTGATTTTTTCTATTCTTATAAATAATTTTCTGCTACGGCTGCATCTCCTGGATAGGCTTCTTTCTTTCCTTGGACGATTTGGTAGCAATCAGCTCCCTTACCAGCAATAATGACAGCATCTAATTCGTGATTTGTGATAGCCATAGCTGCCTTGATGGCCTCTTGGCGATCCGCAATTTTTTCAACAGGATGATTGATGTAGCTACTGATTTCATCTGCAATGGCCATTGGGTCTTCATAGTTGGGGTCATCAGCAGTCAAAAAGACTTGAATCTCAGGATGTTGATTGAGGAGGAGGCCAAAGTTCTTACGACGACTTTCTCCCTTGTTTCCTGTTGAACCCAGAACCAAAGCAATCTTTCCAGTTTGATGAGTTTCAACCACATTGATGAGTTTTTTCAGACTATCCCCATTGTGGGCGTAATCGATGAATACCTTGGCTCCATTTTTCTGAGTCAGGACTTCCATACGACCAGGAACGCGGGTTGCAGCGATGCCTTTTTTGATGTCCTCAAGACTTGCTCCGAGACGGAGACAAGCAAGTCCAGCAGCAACTGCATTTTCTTGGTTGAAGTGACCGATGAGTTGGGTATCATAATCACCAGCGAGTTTACCTGTAGCTGAAAAGCTAAAGGCTTTGGAGTTCTCGATTTGATTGTCTGACTGACTACCATAGAAATCATGGTCTTGATCTGCCACCTGTTCTTTCAAGACTGAGAAGTGGTCCATGTCGCTGTTAATGATGACTGCTCGGCTATTTTCCATCAAGAGACGTTTGTGGTAGAAGTAGTCTTCAAAGCTAGGGTGTTCAATCGGGCCGATATGGTCGGGGCTGATATTGAGGAAAACTCCCACATCAAAGGTTAGACCATAGACACGTTTGACCAGATAGGCTTGACTGGAGACTTCCATGATGAGGTGGGTACGGTCATTTTGCACAGCTTGATGCATCATATCAAAGAGGTCAATACTTTCAGGGGTTGTCAATGCAGACTTAAAGAAAGTCTTGCCATCAAGAGTTGTATTCATGGTCGACAACATTGCAGGTCGATGCCCTTGAGATAAGATGTTATAAGCGAAATAGGCTGCTGTTGTCTTACCCTTGGTTCCAGTAAAGGCGAGGAGTTTGAGTTTTTCCTGTGGATTTCCATAAAATTCCATAGCAATCAAACTCATTGCTTTCTTAATGTCGTTCACGATAATGGCAGGAATACCAACCTCATAGTCCTTTTCAGCCACATACCAATCGAGACCTTGAGAGATAGCTGAAAGCAGAAATTCCTTCTTAAAGGCAGCACCCTTGACGAAAAAGAGGCTCTTTTCTTTGGCCTTGCGGCTGTCATAGCAGATAGTGTCAAATACGACATGGCTGTAGTTGTAGTGATAATGTCCTTGGTCGATAGTCTCGCGGAAGAGACCATCTTTCTTTAATATATCTAATACGGTTTCAATCTTAATCATACTTTCTATTGTAAACCGAAAGTCGCAAATTTACAAGTAACAAGGAAAAGTTTATAATGGAAGATAAGGAGTTTTTCCTAGTTATCAAAATTGAATGAGGAATCTATGTCGCACGAAAACAATCACCAGCAGGCCCAGATGTTACGGGGGACTGCTTGGCTAACGGCTAGTAACTTTATCAGTCGCCTACTCGGGGCTATTTACATTATCCCTTGGTACATCTGGATGGGGTCTTATGCAGCTACGGCAAATGGTCTCTTTACCATGGGCTACAATATCTATGCCTGGTTCTTGCTGGTTTCAACAGCAGGGATTCCAGTTGCGGTGGCCAAGCAAGTTGCCAAGTACAATACCATGAGAGAAGAGGAGCATAGCTTTGCCCTGATTCGGAGCTTTTTAGGCTTTATGACAGGACTAGGCCTGGTTTTTGCTTTAGTCTTGTATCTCTTTGCTCCTTGGCTAGCAGACTTGTCTGGCGTGGGCAAAGACTTGATCCCAATCATGCAAAGCTTGGCTTGGGGAGTCTTGATTTTCCCATCTATGAGTGTTATCCGAGGATTTTTCCAAGGGATGAATAACCTCAAACCTTATGCTATGAGTCAAATTGCTGAGCAGGTCATTCGTGTTATCTGGATGCTCCTAGCAACCTTTATCATTATGAAGCTTGGTTCAGGAGATTACCTAGCAGCCGTTACTCAATCCACTTTTGCTGCCTTTGTCGGCATGGTCGCCAGTTTTGCAGTCTTGATTTATTTCCTTGCCCAAGAAGGTTCACTCAAAAGAGTTTTTGAAACAGGAGATAAGATTAACAGTAAGCGTCTTTTGGTTGATACCATTAAGGAAGCCATTCCTTTTATCTTGACAGGGTCTGCCATCCAGCTCTTCCAGATTTTGGACCAGCTGACCTTTATCAATAGTATGAGCTGGTTTACCAACTACAGCAATGAGGACTTGGTTATCATGTTTTCTTATTTCTCAGCCAATCCTAATAAAATCACGATGATTTTGATTTCTGTTGGGGTTTCGATTGGGAGTGTAGGCTTGCCGCTTTTGACAGAAAACTATGTCAAGGGGGACTTGAAGGCAGCTTCTCGTCTCGTTCAGGACAGTCTCACCCTACTCTTTATGTTCTTGCTACCAGCAACGGTTGGAGTGGTTATGGTAGGAGAACCTCTTTATACAGTCTTCTATGGCAAGCCAGACAGTTTGGCTATGGGCTTATTTGTCTTTGCAGTTTTGCAGTCTATTATTTTAGGCTTGTACATGGTCTTGTCCCCCATGCTTCAAGCCATGTTCCGCAACCGCAAGGCCGTTCTCTATTTTATCTATGGTTCTATTGCCAAGCTGGTCTTGCAACTGCCTACCATCGCCCTTTTCCACAGTTATGGTCCCTTGATTTCAACAACCATCGCTCTTATCATTCCTAACGTCTTGATGTATCGGGATATTTGTAAAGTAACGGGTGTTAAGCGCAAGGTGATTGTGAAGCGAACCATTTTAATCAGTTTGCTGACCCTAGTCATGTTTCTGTTAATAGGAACCATCCAGTGGCTGTTAGGATTTTTCTTCCAACCAAGTGGACGTTTGTGGAGCTTCTTTTATGTAGCTCTTGTCGGTGCCATGGGGGGTGGACTCTACGGATTCATGAGTCTCTATACTCGTCTCTTAGATAAGGTTATTGGACAGGCCAAAGCTGCCCAGTTGCGAGCAAAATTTAAGTTTTCTTAAGATAGCATTTATAAATAAAAGGAATAAGTTGAACAATCTTTTAGGAGAACTTGAAACTTATTCCTTTTTTTAGCGTCAAAACAGCTAAAATTATCTTTTAAGAGTAGAAGATGAGGCCTTTTTCGATTTTTTTGGACAAAAACATTGACTAAACAAACTAAACGTTGTATAATAAAACAAATCTTTAAATCAGGAGGTTCTGGAAATGAAAAAGTCTAAGAGCAAATATCTAACCTTGGCAGGTCTTGTCCTGGGTACAGGAATTTTATTGAGCGCGTGTGGAAATTCTAGCACAGGATCAAAAAACTATAACTATGTTTATTCAAGTGATCCATCTAGTTTGAACTATCTAGCAGAAAACCGCGCAACAACAAATGATATTGTGACCAACCTGGTAGATGGTCTCATGGAAAATGACCAATATGGGAACTATGTGCCATCCTTGGCAGAGGATTGGAGTGTTTCTAAGGACGGTTTGACCTATACCTACAAACTTCGTAAGGATGCCAAGTGGTTTACTTCTGAGGGAGAAGAATATGCTCCTGTAACTGCCCAAGATTTTGTGACAGGTTTGCAATATGCGGCTGATAAAAAATCAGAAGCCTTGTATCTAGTGCAGGACTCTGTTGCAGGTTTGGATGACTATATCACTGGTAAAACAAGCGACTTTTCAACTGTCGGTGTCAAGGCTCTTGATGACCAAACGGTTCAATACACCTTGGCTCGACCAGAACCTTACTGGAACTCAAAAACGACATCAACCATTCTTTTCCCAGTCAATGCGGATTTCCTAAAATCAAAAGGGGATGATTTTGGCAAGGTAGACCCTGCTAATATTTTGTACAGTGGACCTTTCTTGATGAAAGCTTTTGTTTCAAAATCTGTCATCGAATACAAGAAAAATCCTAACTACTGGGATGCTAAAAATGTCTTTGTAGATGATGTTAAATTGACCTACTATGATGGTAGTGACCAAGATGCTCTTGTTCGTAATTTTACAGACGGAGCCTATAGCTACGCTCGTCTCTATCCAAATAGTTCAAGTTTTGAAGGGATTAAAGAAAAATACAAAGATGATATCATCTACAGTATGCAGACTGCTACGTCTTATTACTGGAATTTTAACCTAGATAGACAAGCTTATAAATTTACTTCTAAGACGACCGACATTGAAAAGAAATCAACTCAGGAAGCAGTTCTTAATAAAAACTTCCGTCAAGCTATTAACTTTGCCTATGATCGTACAGCCTATGGGGCTCAAACTCAGGGAGAAGACGGAGCGACTAAGATTTTGCGTAACTTGGTTGTTCCTCCAACCTTTGTCAGTATCAAGGGAAAAGACTTTGGTGAAGTAGTAGCCTCTAAGATGGTCAATTATGGTAAGGAATGGCAAGGTATCAACTTTGCGGATGGTCAAGATCCTTATTACAATCCTGAGAAAGCCAAGGCTAAATTTGCTGAGGCCAAGAAAGAGCTAGAAGCTAAGGGAGTTCAATTCCCTATTCATTTGGATGCGACAGTTGACCAAGCTTCTAAGAAGGGGATTCAAGAAGTAAGCTCTATGAAGCAATCTATTGAAGCAGCTTTAGGTACGGAGAACGTCGTTATTGATATCCAACAGTTATCAACAGAGGACTATCATAACTCAAGTTACTTTGCTCAAACAGCAGCTCAAAAAGATTATGACCTCTACAATGGTGGTTGGAGTGCGGACTATCTCGATCCGTCTAGCTATCTTGATATCTTTAGTGTCAAGAATGGTGGGGTTTTACAAAATCTTGGAATAGAGCCTGGTGAAGACAATGACAAGGCTAAGGCGGTTGGACTTGATACCTACACTCAAATGTTGGAAGAAGCTAATAAGGAACAAGATCCAGCCAAACGTTATGAGAAATATGCTGATATTCAAGCTTGGTTGGTAGATAGTTCTCTAGCGATTCCAAATGTTTCATTAGGTGGAACACCTGGATTGAGAAAACTCGTTCCTTTCTCAGCACCTTATTCATTGGCTGGTAATAAAGGGGTTGAATCCTATAAATACCTCAAAGTACAAGATAAGACAGTCACAACAGACGAATATGAAAAAGCTAAAGAAAAATGGCTGAAAGAAAAAGAAGAATCCAATAAAAAAGCCCAAGAAGAATTGGCAAAACATGTCAAATAAGGATTTTTCAAGAAAAACGATGGTTTCGAAGGAAGCTGTCGTTTTTTAATAGAATGATAGTAAATTTGGAAGAAAAATCTCACATTTTTTTCTTTGTTTCTTGAGTTTATGTTATAATGAATATAACATAAATGTGAGACGCTATTTTCGAAAATCTACCCAATGTTGATTGAAGTATGCATATGCTAGGGTAATGTTATAGGAGGGATGCCGTCTACTGAAAAAGTAAGATAAAACGCAACAAATGATAAGTTCTTCTTTTATGTGAAGAGTTCTTATCTGCCTATTTAGTGATTTTTATGAAGGTATCATCATGGGCGCGATTATGGAATTTGCGACAGAAAAACAGATTGCATCCTTTCTCTCAACTTGCCGCATTGAAGGGCAAAAGAATTTTCTGATGGCTTTCAAGAAAAAGACATGGTTGAAATCCTTTATTGATTTTTTCATTATAGGTGGTTCCTACTATGTTCAGTCGAGTGTGAAGCCTAAAATTCTGGCATTCACACCTAAGGGGATTTTCTTGATGGACATCAGTGATATAACTGAAAATCGTTCTAATCAAGTCGTAGAGATGCCTTGGAATCAAGTTCAAGATTTTACTTATAAGCCAGTCTTGAATACAGTTAGGCTGAACTGGAACTATCAAAATGAAGCCTATATTTTTTCTGTGGATGTTGGTCAGATTAGTCAGCATGTAGGTCAGTATCAATTTAACAAAGAGCATTATGACTATTTAGTCAAACAGGATTTCTTTCAGTCTAAGTAAGCCCTAGCAAGGATTTTCACAAAAGAATCTGGAAGCTTTTCTGGATTCTTTTTAGTTTTACTAGCTAGTACTCAATGAAAATCAAAGAGCAAACTAGGAAGCTAGCCGCAGGTTGCTCAAAACAGTGTTTTGAGGTTGTAGATAAGACTGACGAAGTCAGCTCAAAACACGGTTTTGAGGTTGCAGATAGAACTGACGAAGTCAGTAACATATATACGGTAAGGCGACGCTGACGTGGTTTGAAGAGATTTTCGAAGAGTATAAGTCTATAGTTTTAAACTATAGCTAGCTCTTGAAAAGAAGAAAATGAGTTGATGAAAATAAGTGGTACAATAGTTACTATAGATTTGGAGGTATTGTATGAGCAAGGAATTACACATTAACACAATTTTGGCCCAGGCGGGCATTAAGTCAGATGAAGCGACAGGTGCATTGGTGACACCGCTCCATTTTTCAACGACCTATCAGCATCCAGAGTTTGGTCGATCTACTGGGTTTGACTATACGCGCACTAAAAATCCAACTCGTAGTAAGGCTGAGGAAGTTTTGGCGGCTATTGAGTCAGCAGACTATGCCCTAGCTACTAGCTCAGGGATGTCAGCTATTGTACTGGCCTTTAGCGTCTTTCCAGTAGGAAGTAAGGTCTTGGCAGTGCGTGATCTTTACGGTGGTTCTTTTCGCTGGTTTAACCAAGTGGAGCAGGAAGGTCGTTTCCATTTTACCTATGCCAATACAGAAGAAGAGTTGATTGCCGAGTTAGAAAAGGATGTGGATGTTCTCTATATCGAAACCCCAACCAATCCCTTAATGTTGGAATTTGATATCGAAAAACTAGCAAAATTGGCTCATGCTAAGGGTGCCAAAGTGGTGGTGGACAATACCTTCTATAGCCCTATCTACCAACGTCCGATTGAAGATGGAGCAGATATCGTTCTCCATTCAGCAACCAAGTATCTAGCAGGCCACAATGATGTCTTAGCTGGAGTGGTTGTGACCAATAGTTTAGAACTATACGAGAAGCTTTTTTACAATCTCAATACAACAGGGGCAGTCTTGTCCCCATTTGACAGCTACCAGTTGCTTCGTGGTCTCAAGACCTTGTCTCTTCGTATGGAGCGTTCAACAGCTAACGCCCAAGAAGTGGTTGCCTTTTTGAAGGATTCTCCAGCAGTTAAGGAAGTTCTCTACACTGGTCGTGGAGGCATGATTTCCTTTAAAGTAGCCGATGAAACACGCATTCCTCATATTTTGAACAGTCTCAAGGTCTTCTCTTTTGCGGAAAGTTTGGGTGGAGTGGAAAGTCTTATTACTTATCCAACGACTCAAACTCATGCTGATATTCCAGCAGAAGTACGCCATTCTTATGGTTTGACAGATGACCTCTTGCGTTTGTCTATTGGGATTGAGGATGCTAGAGATTTGATTGCAGATTTGCGCCAAGCTTTAGAAGGATAAGACAAAGATGGGAAAATATGATTTTACAAGCCTGCCCAACCGTTTAGGGCACCATACCTATAAATGGAAAGAAACAGAAACGGATAGTGAAGTTCTACCAGCTTGGATAGCGGATATGGACTTTGTGGTCTTGCCTGAAATCCGCCAAGCCGTGCAAACTTACGCAGACCAACTGGTTTATGGTTATACCTATGCCAGTGAAGACTTAATTAAGGAAGTTCAAAAGTGGGAAGCTACACAATACGGTTACAACTTTGACAAAGAGGCTCTTGTTTTTATCGAGGGTGTGGTACCAGCCATCTCAACAGCTATTCAAACCTTTACAAAAGAAGGCGAGGCGGTTTTAATTAACACGCCTGTCTACCCACCCTTTGCTCGCAGTGTCAAGTTGAACAATCGTAGATTGATTACTAATTCCTTAGTGGAAAAGGATGGTCTGTTTGAGATTGACTTTGACCAACTTGAAAAGGATTTGGTGGAAGAGGAGGTTAAACTCTATATTCTTTGCAACCCTCACAATCCTGGTGGACGTGTTTGGGAAAAAGAAGTGTTGGAGAAGATTGGCCAACTCTGCCAAAAACACGGTGTTTTGTTAGTTTCAGATGAGATTCACCAAGATTTGACCCTCTTTGGTCACAAACACCAGTCTTTCAATACCATCAATCCTGATTTTAAAGAATTTGCTATCGTCTTGAGCAGTGCCACTAAAACCTTTAACATTGCTGGGACAAAAAATTCCTATGCAGTCATTGAAAATCCTAAGTTGAGACTGGCTTTCCAGAAACGCCTGTTGGCCAATAATCAGCATGAAATTTCAGGCTTGGGTTATTTGGCGACAGAAGCTGCCTATCGATACGGTAAAGATTGGCTAGAGGAACTCAAGCAAGTCTTTGAAGATCACATCAATTATGTGGTGGATCTATTTGGAAAAGAGACTAAAATCAAGGTCATGAAACCGCAAGGTACCTACTTGATTTGGCTTGACTTTTCAGCCTATGACCTGACTGATGAAACATTGCAAGAGTTGTTGAGAAATGAAGCCAAGGTTATCCTTAACCGTGGTTTGGATTTTGGAGAGGAAGGAAGTCTCCATGCCCGCATCAATATAGCCATGCCCAAATCTCTGTTGCAAGAAGTCTGTCAGCGGATTGTGGCTACTTTTGCCAAACGTTAAAAATCCATCCTTCTAGGAGAAAAGTCTTCCTAGAAGGCTATTTTCATAGGCGAAAATATGGTATAATAAAAAGATAAGGTAAAGGTGAAAATATGGCTAAATTGATTCCGGGGAAAGTTCGTATCGAAGGTGTTGCCCTTTATGAAACTGGTAAGGTTGATATCATCAAGGAAAAGAACAATCGGCTCTATGCTCGCGTTGCAGAAGAAGAACTGCGCTATAGTTTAGAGGATGATTTGGTTTTTTGTGCCTGTAATTTTTTTCAAAAGAGGGGCTACTGTGTGCATTTGGCAGCGCTAGAGCATTTTCTGAAAAATGATGAGCGTGGTCAGGAAATCTTGTGGAGTCTGGAAGAAGGTCATGAAGAAAAAGAGGCCGTTGAAACCAAGGTGACCTTGGGTGGCAAGTTTTTGGATCGAATTTTATCTCTAAAATCAGAATGCGCCTATGAGTTATCAGCTGTGGGTCAGGTGGAAGCAGGAACCAATCATATCTTGTGGACTCTGAGAATCGGCCAAATCAATAGCCAAAAATACTATGTCATTCGGGATATTCCACTTTTTTTAAGGATTGTCGAGCAGAGAAAGTCGTATATGATTGGCAAGATTTATGAGGAGTCTCTTTCTTGGGAAGCTTTTGATGATGCCAGCCAAGAACTTTTGACTTTCTTGCACGGACTAACGGAGGAAGGGCTGGTTCCAGACCTCTTTTTCCAAAACCAGGGTCGGCACCTCTTTTTCCCTCTGACCTTTTTTGAGCAGGGTGTGAATTTACTGATGGCCTTGCCCCATTTTCAATTTGACCATCAAGTGGATAGCTACCAAACCCTGCTTTTTCAGGATATGCATGCTGATGCCAATCTATTTGCCTTTACAGTAACAGAATACTCGGACTATTTTGAAATGGAAATCAGTGAGAGTCCTAGGGTCAATGTCTTTTATCAGGGAGCAGTACTTTTCCATAAAGGTCAGGTTTATTTTTTAACAGACCAGCAGATGCGTCTTCTCAAGGAAATTAAAGTGTTACCTGTGGGTCAACAAGGAAAGAAATACCTGCAATTTGATAGCAGTGATCGAGACAAATTGGCCTCCTGTCTGACTCTTTTTATCCAGATGGGTACCGTTTCAGCTCCAGAACGTCTACAAATCAAAACTTTTGCGCCCTCTTTTTACTTTGACAGGGAAGAAGATAATCGGATTCGTTTAGAAATTCAGTTTGATTATGGAAATAGACAGGTATCTAGCCGACAAGAGCTAGAAGAATTACCATTTTCAAGTGACACGGACTTAGAAGAAAGAATTTTCCAGGTCTGTTTGGCTGCGGGCTTTGAAGCCGATTTTCAATCTTGGCGTCAGGCCTTAAAAGCGGAGTCTGTCTATCATTTTTTTCATGATATCATTCCAGTCTTTGAAAAACTCGGGCATGTTGACCTATCAGATAAACTAGAAGAGCTTTATAGCCTAGCGAGTCCTCAGGTGCAGATTGCCTCCAAGGGAGGTCTCTTGGAAATCCAGTTTGATTTTCAAGATATTGCCCAGGAGGAAATCGACCAAGCCATGCAGGCCTTGGTTGCCAATCAAGATTTTTATATTGATTCGTCCAATCAAGTCTACTTTTTCGATGAAGAAACCAAGAACATTCGCCAAAATCTACAGGAACTGGGGCAATTTGAATTAAAAGATGGGACCTTGCAGGCTCGGAAATCCTTGACCTACAGTTTAGCTCATCTCTTTGAAGGGCGAGACCGTGTTTCTTTTTCACAAGAATTCCAGAATCTGGCCCAGGATTTGACGCATCCAGAGGACTTTCCTTTGCAAGCAACTCAGGTTCAGGCTGACTTGCGAGATTATCAGGAAAAGGGAATTGGCTGGTTGCAGATGCTCCATCATTATGGTTTTGGTGGGATTTTGGCTGATGATATGGGACTTGGGAAAACCCTTCAGACCATTGCTTTTTTGACTAGTCAAGTGACAAAAGAAAGTCGGGTTTTGATTCTCGCTCCGTCAGGTTTGATTTACAACTGGGCAGATGAGTTTCAGAAATTTGCTCCACAGTTGGATGTGGCTGTTGTTCATGGTTTGAAAGCAAGTCGTGAGGAGATTCTTGCCGAGAGCCATCAAATCTATGTGACGAGCTATGCCACCTTCCGTCAGGACAGTGAGTTTTATCAGGGGATGGCCTTTGACTTCCTTTTCTTAGATGAGGCTCAGGTCATGAAAAATGCCCAGACCAAGATTGCCCAGACCTTGAGACAATTTGTGGTGCCGTCGGTCTTTGCCTTGTCAGGAACTCCGATTGAAAACCATCTGGGTGAGTTGTGGTCTATTTTCCAAATCGTCATGCCCGGACTTTTGCCAAGCAAGAAAGAATTTATGAAATTGCCAGCAGAGCGAGTGGCTCAGTTTATCAAGCCTTTCGTGATGCGACGCAAGAAAGAAGAAGTTCTGACTGAATTGCCAGACTTGATTGAGGTGGTTTATAAAAATGAACTGGAAGACCAGCAAAAGGCTATTTACCTTGCCCAGTTACAACAGATGCGAGACCATCTGGCTCAAGTGTCAGAACAGGAATTTCAGCGAAGTCGTGTGGAAATTTTATCTGGTTTGATGCGCTTGCGTCAAATATGTGACACTCCTGCCCTGTTTATGGAAGATTATCAGGGAGCCAGCGGTAAACTAGATAGTCTCCGAGACCTACTGGTACAAGTGGCAGACGGCGGACACCGTGTCTTGATTTTCTCTCAGTTCAAGGGAATGTTGGAGAGAATTGAACAAGAACTGCCAGACTTGGGCATGACATCTTTTAAAATTACGGGTTCAACCCCAGCCAAGGAAAGACAAGACATGACCAAGGCCTTTAATCAAGGGGAAAGAGATGCCTTTCTGATTTCCCTCAAGGCTGGTGGTGTCGGTCTGAATCTGACAGGTGCTGATACGGTTATCTTGGTTGACCTTTGGTGGAATCCTGCGGTGGAAGCGCAAGCTATTGGCCGTGCCCATCGGATGGGTCAGGAAGAAACGGTTGAGGTTTATCGCTTAGTGACCAGGGGAACCATTGAAGAAAAAATTCAGGAACTCCAAGAACAAAAGAAACATCTGGTGTCACAAGTGTTGGATGGAACAGAGTCACGTGGCAGTCTCAGCCTAGCAGAAATTAGAGAAATTTTGGGGATTTCTGAAGCCAGCACTTGAAAAATCAAGACAATACGCTATAATGAAGTGTTGAAAGGAAATAGAAAATGAAACAAGAACGATTTCCATTGGTGTCAGATGACGAGGTCATGTTGACTGAAATGCCAGTCATGAACTTGTATGATGAGTCTGATCTGATCAGTAATATCAAGGGTGAGTATCGAGATAAAAATTATTTAGAATGGGCTCCTATTGCTGAAGAAAAACCAGTAAAACCGATTGAAAAGCAAGTCGAGAAACCTAAAAAAGCTCCTTTAGGGGTTAAAAAAGAAGGAAAGAGCTATGCGGAGGTGGCGCGTGAAGAAGCGCGTGCGGACTTGAAAAAGAAACGCTCTGCTAACTATCTAACTCAGGATTTCAGCCGTGCGAGACGTCATTCTAAATCAGGCCTTGTTAGACAGGGCAATCAACCGACAGCGCCTTTCCAAAAGGAAAATCCTGGTGAATTTGTCAAATATAGTCAAAAATTGACCCAGTCTCATTACATCTTGGCAGAAGAAGTTCATTCTATCCCTACCAAGAATGAAGAAGTATCAGCACCTGCTCCAAAGAAAAACAACTATGATTTTCTAAAGAAGAGCCAAATCTACAATAAAAAAAGTAAACAAACAGAACAAGAACGTCGGGTTGCCCAAGAGTTGAATCTGACAAGAATTACAGAATAGGGGAGAAAACATGCCAAAGACATATCATTTTATCGGGATTAAGGGATCAGGGATGAGTGCCTTGGCCTTGATGTTGCACCAAATGGGTCATAAGGTACAGGGATCAGATGTTGAAAAATACTACTTTACCCAACGTGGTCTTGAGCAGGCAGGGATTACTATTCTTCCTTTTGATGAAAAGAACCTAGACGGTGATATGGAAATTATCGCTGGAAATGCCTTTCGTCCAGATAACAACGTCGAAATTGCCTATGCGGACCAAAATGGTATCAGCTACAAACGTTATCATGAATTTCTAGGTAGCTTTATGCGTGACTTTGTCAGCATGGGAGTAGCAGGAGCGCATGGAAAAACTTCAACGACAGGTATGTTGTCACACGTCTTGTCTCACATTACAGATACCAGCTTCTTGATTGGGGATGGGACCGGTCGTGGTTCGGCCAATGCCAAATATTTTGTCTTTGAATCTGACGAATATGAGCGCCATTTCATGCCTTACCACCCAGAATACTCTATCATCACCAACATTGACTTTGACCATCCAGACTATTTCACAAGTCTAGAGGATGTTTTCAATGCCTTTAATGACTATGCCAAACAAATTACCAAGGGTCTTTTTGTCTATGGTGAAGATGCTGAATTGCGTAAGATTACAGCCAATGCTCCGATTTATTATTATGGTTTTGAAGCAGAAGGTAATGACTTTGTAGCTAGCGATCTTCTTCGTTCAACAACTGGTTCAACCTTTACCGTTCATTTCTGTGGACAAGAATTGGGTCAATTCCACATCCCAACCTTTGGTCGTCACAATATCATGAATGCGACAGCCGTTATTGGTCTTCTTTACACAGCAGGATTTGATTTGAACTTGGTGCGTGAGCACTTGAAAACATTTGCCGGTGTTAAGCGTCGTTTCACTGAGAAAATTGTCAATGACACAGTGATTATCGATGATTTTGCCCACCATCCAACAGAAATTATTGCGACCTTGGATGCGGCTCGTCAGAAATACCCAAGCAAGGAAATTGTAGCAGTCTTCCAACCGCATACCTTTACAAGAACCATTGCCTTGTTAGATGACTTTGCCCACGCTTTGAATCAAGCGGATGCTGTTTATTTAGCGCAAATCTATGGGTCAGCTCGTGAGGTAGACCATGGAGATGTCAAGGTAGAAGACCTAGCCAACAAAATCAACAAAAAACACCAAGTGATCACTGTTGAAAATGTTTCTCCACTCCTAGACCATGACAATGCTGTCTATGTCTTTATGGGAGCAGGAGACATCCAAACCTATGAATACTCATTTGAGCGTCTCTTGTCTAATTTGACAAGTAATGTTCAATAGGATGTTCTCATGGAAATTCCAATTAAGATTATTCAGGCGAGTCAGTCTGATTTGGCTGAGGTAGTGGCACTTCAGGCCACATCTTTTCCAGCTGAAAAGCAGCAACCTTCCCATATTTTAGAAGAAAGTATCCGTAAGAGTGCGGATACCTTTCTTCTAGCTAGGGATGAAAATCAACTTTTAGGCTATATTCTATCAAGTCCTCAGTCAGACAAACCGCAATGTCTAAAAGTAGATTCTTTAGTTATTGAGTCTGACCATCAGAGACAGGGCTTGGGAACGCTTCTTCTTGCAGCCTTAAAAGAGGTGGCAGTTGAACTGGATTACAAAGGGATTCGTTTGAAGAGTCCTGATGAGCTGCTTTCCTATTTTGAAATGAACGGTTTTATCGATGAAGAAACTTCGCTTTATGCAACTAGCCAGGGTTTTAGTATGATTTGGTTTAATCCCTTTTATCTGGAGGCACAATGAAGATCAGACAAGCAAGATTAGAAGATTTGGATCGTATCGTTGAGATTGAACTAGAAAATTTCTCGATTGAAGAAGCCATTCCTCGCTCTGTTTTTGAGGCACATTTGAGAGAAATTCAGACCTCTTTTCTGGTTGCGGAAAAAGAAGGCAGAATCATGGGGTATATAGAAGGACCAGTTGGCCCCCACCGTCATCTGCAAGACCAGTCCTTTACAGAGGAGATAGAAGACTATGGTCATGAGCGGGGTGGCTATATCTCTGTGACCTGTCTTTCTATTGCCAAGGAGGCACAGGGCCTCGGACTAGGTCAGAAATTGCTGACAGCCTTGAAAGAAGTTGCTCTTGAAGATAAGAGAGATGGCATTAACCTAACCTGTCATGACTATCTCATCGCCTACTATGAAAAGCACGGATTTGTCAACGAAGGCCAGTCCCAGTCAACCTTTGCAGGGGAAACCTGGTATGATATGGTCTGGGAAATGAAAAAATAAGCTAGGAAAAGCATCATAGGTTGCTTTTCTTGGACTTTTAAGATATAATATTATGGATTGTCAACGAGGAGGAAAAACTTTTGAGTGAAAAGTCAAGAGAAGAAGAGAAATTAAGCTTTAAAGAGCAGATTCTGAGAGATTTAGAAAAAGTAAAAGGCTATGATGAAGTTCTGAAAGAAGATGAGGCAGTAGTTCGCACTCCTGCAAATGAACCTTCAGCTGAAGAACTCATGGCTGATTCCTTGTCAACGGTAGAGGAGATTATGAGAAAAGCTCCTACCGTGCCTACTCACCCAAGTCAAGATGTACCTTCTTCTCCAGCGGAAGAAAGTGGTTCAAGACCAGGACCAGGTCCAGGTCCTGTTAGACCTAAGAAATTTGAAAGAGAATACAATGAAACCCCAACAAGGGTAGCTGTTTCCTATAAGACGGCAGAGAAAAAAGCAGAACAAGCAGGTCCAGAAACACCTACGCCTGCTACAGAAACAGTGGATATCATCAGCGATACACCACGTCGTAGCCGTAGAGAAGGAGCAAAACCCGTTAAGTCTACGAAAGAGAAGAAGTCACATGTGAAAGCTTTTGTGATTTCATTCCTTGTATTCCTTGCCTTGCTCTCAGCAGGTGGTTACTTTGGTTACCAGTACGTGCTAGATTCTTTGTTACCTATCGATGCTAATTCTAAGAAATATGTGACGGTTGGAATTCCAGAAGGTTCAAACGTTCAAGAAATCGGTACGACGCTTGAAAAAGCTGGTTTGGTAAAGCATGGTCTGATTTTTAGCTTTTATGCCAAGTATAAAAATTATACCGACTTGAAAGCGGGTTACTACAATTTGCAAAAGAGTATGAGTACAGAAGACTTACTCAAAGAGTTGCAAAAAGGTGGAACAGATGAACCGCAAGAACCTGTACTTGCGACTTTGACAATTCCAGAAGGTTATACCTTGGATCAGATTGCACAAGCTGTGGGTCAATTGGAAGGTGACTTCAAAGAGTCTTTGACAGCGGAGGCTTTCTTGGCAAAAGTTCAAGATGAGACGTTTATCAGTCAAGCAGTAGCCAAATATCCTACTTTATTGGAAAGTTTGCCTGCAAAAGATAGTGGTGCGCGTTATCGTTTGGAAGGATACCTTTTCCCAGCTACTTATTCTATCAAGGAAAGCACAACTGTTGAGAGCTTGATTGATGAGATGTTAGCTGCTATGGATAAGAACCTATCTCCTTACTATAGTACTATCAAATCTAAAAACTTGACTGTCAATGAGTTGTTGACCATTGCTTCCTTGGTCGAAAAAGAAGGTGCCAAGACAGAAGATCGTAAGCTCATTGCAGGTGTATTCTACAATCGTTTGAATCGTGATATGCCACTTCAAAGTAATATTGCAATCTTGTATGCCCAAGGAAAACTGGGGCAAAATATCAGCTTAGCTGAGGATGTTGCGATTGATACCAACATTGATTCACCTTATAATGTTTATAAAAATGTAGGTCTCATGCCTGGTCCAGTCGATAGTCCAAGTCTGGATGCGATTGAGTCAAGCATCAATCAAACTAAGAGCGATAACCTCTACTTTGTAGCAGATGTCACAGAAGGCAAGGTCTACTATGCTAATAATCAAGAAGACCACGATCGCAATGTCGCTGAACATGTCAACAGCAAATTAAACCAAACAAACTAAAATTATGTGATACTTCACATAATTTTCTTTAGAAAATATTATTAGAAGAAAGTTGAGAAAAATGGCAGAAAAAACATATCCTATGACCCTTGAGGAAAAGGAAAAACTTGAAAAAGAATTAGAAGAATTGAAATTGGTTCGTCGACCAGAAGTGGTAGAACGCATTAAGATTGCCCGTTCATACGGTGACCTTTCAGAAAACAGTGAGTACGAAGCAGCTAAGGATGAACAAGCCTTTGTCGAAGGACAAATCTCTAGCTTAGAAACAAAAATCCGCTATGCTGAAATCGTCAATAGCGACGCAGTTGCCCAGGACGAAGTAGCGATTGGTAAAACAGTCACCATCCAAGAAATTGGTGAGGACGAAGAAGAAGTTTATATTATCGTAGGTTCAGCGGGTGCGGATGCCTTTGCAGGTAAAGTTTCAAATGAAAGCCCAATTGGACAAGCCTTGATTGGCAAGAAAACAGGTGATACAGCAACCATTGAAACGCCTGTTGGTAGCTATGATGTAAAAATCTTGAAGGTTGAAAAAACAGCCTAAAAACAGAAAAAGGAGTGGGGAGGCGATGTACTTCACTCACTCCTTTTTCCATTTTGCTACTCTTCGAAAATCTCTTCAAACCACGTCAGCGTCGCCTTGCCGTATATATGGTTACTGACTTCGTCAGTTCTATCTACAACCTCAAAACCATGTTTTAATACTCATCTACTTTCAAAAAGCATTCTAGTCCATCTCCGATTAACGATGGACGTTATCACCTCCTTCTCCAGTCCTTGTATAACATCTTGAAGTTGATTCATGACATCTTTCAAAGTTCGAAAGGCTTTATTCTTAAATCCACGTTTACGAATCTCTTTCCACACTTGTTCAATGGGGTTCATCTCTGGTGTGTATGGAGGAATAAAGGTAAAGCCAATATTAGTCGGAATCTTTAAGGTACTTGATTTATGCCATATGGCATTGTCCATAACGAGTAAAAGATAATCATCTGGATAAGCTTGTGAAAGCTCTTCTAAAAAGGCGTTCATCCACTCAGTATGACATCCACCAGCGATTAAGAAAAATGATTCGCCTGTATGGGCATCAACAGCTCCATAACAATAGCAAAATTCTCGTATATAGTGACTATGGACATGTGAACCTACTCCCATTGGAGCCCAACAAGATCCCAGTTTACTGATTCTACCGAAACCAGCCTCATCTTGGTACATCAA
>NZ_VMLM01000029.1:0-38462 GCF_013276695.1 Streptococcus sp. 4155 | reverse complement strand
GCAACCTGCGGCTAGTTTCCTAGTTTGCTCTTTAATTTTCATTGAGTATAAAAAGCCTCTTCCCAAGGGAAAGAGGACTAAATTTTATTGATGAACTGCTTGCAGCAAATAAGAAATAGGTAGGGCAAAAATATTTAAACTCAAAAAACGCATAATATCCGGTGTTGAAAAACCTTGATATTATGCGCTCTATTATGGGAAAATTTACTTCATTTTCTCCTGAAATTGAGTTTTTACCCAGTCTCTCAAAGTCAATTTCAATCCACTAGAACAAGCCTAGTACAGTTCCATCGCTTTCAACATCCATGTTGAGAGCAGCTGGTCGTTTTGGAAGTCCTGGCATGGTCATGACATCACCAGTTAAGGCAACGATAAAGCCTGCACCTAATTTTGGCACCAATTCGCGAATGGTAATTTCAAAGTTTTCAGGTGCTCCAAGTGCATTTGGATTATCTGAAAAACTATATTGAGTTTTTGCCATACAGATTGGCAATTTGTCCCAACCGTTTTGAACGATTTGAGCGATTTGTATTTGAGCTTTCTTCTCAAAGTTCACTTTGCTACCACGGTAGATTTCAGTAACAATCTTTTCAATCTTTTCTTGGACAGAAAGGTCATTATCATACAAACGTTTATAGTTAGATGGGTTTTCAGCGATAGTCTTGACAACCGTTTCAGCAAGTGCTACTCCACCTTCTGCACCATCAGCCCAGACACTTGCTAGTTCAACTGGCACATCAATAGAAGCACAAAGTTCTTTCAAGGCTGCGATTTCAGCTTCTGTATCAGATACAAATTCGTTGATAGCTACGACTGCTGGAATACCGAACTTACGGATGTTCTCAACATGGCGTTTCAAGTTAGCAAAACCGGCACGAACTGCCTCCACATTTTCTTCTGTCAAAGCATCTTTAGGCACACCACCATTCATCTTAAGGGCACGAAGGGTTGCGACAATGACAACTGCATCTGGAGATGTTGGCAAGTTTGGTGTCTTAATATCAAGGAATTTCTCGGCACCAAGGTCTGCACCAAAACCAGCTTCAGTAACTGTGTAATCAGCCAAGTGAAGGGCTGTGCTTGTTGCCAAGACTGAATTACATCCATGAGCAATATTAGCAAATGGACCACCATGTACAAAGGCAGGTGTACCGTAAATTGTCTGAACCAGGTTCGGTTTAATAGCATCCTTCAAAATCAAAGCCAAGGCACCTTCAACCTGCAAATCACCTACAGAAACTGGTGTACGGTCGTAACGATAACCAATAACGATATTAGCCAAACGACGTTTCAAATCTTCAATATCAGTCGCCAAGCAAAGAATAGCCATGATTTCGGAAGCAACGGTAATATCAAAGCCATCCTCACGTGGAATACCGTTTAGAGGGCCACCAAGTCCAACAGTTACATGACGAAGGGCGCGATCATTCAAGTCCACAACGCGTTTCCAGAGGATACGACGTTGGTCAATTCCCAACTCATTCCCTTGATGTAAGTGGTTGTCAATCAAGGCAGAAAGAGCATTGTTGGCAGTCGTAATGGCATGCATGTCTCCAGTAAAGTGAAGGTTGATGTCTTCCATTGGTAGAACTTGAGCATAACCACCGCCAGCAGCACCCCCCTTGATCCCCATGACTGGACCAAGAGACGGTTCGCGGATAGCAATCATGGTTTTCTTGCCAATCTTGTTCAAGGCATCCGCAAGACCAATGGTAATAGTTGATTTTCCTTCACCTGCAGGTGTTGGATTGATGGCAGTAACCAAAATCAATTTCCCAACTGGATTGCTCTCAACTGCACGAATTTTATCAAAGCTAAGCTTAGCCTTGTACTTTCCATACAACTCCAAATCATCGTAAGAAATACCAAGTTTCTCTACAACATCAACGATTGGCTTCAACTCAATACTCTGTGCGATTTCAATATCTGTTTTCATTCAAAACTCCTCTAACCTCTTATATGATAATTCATTATATCACAAAACAAGATTTTTAACATCCTCAAACTCTCTAAACGTTCGTAAATATCCATTTTTTTAAGGTTTTTAGAGCCCTTTCTTAAATTTTATATGGCTTTATAGTTTGAAACTATAGTAAATATTCGTTTCTACCAAAAATTTATCACTTTCATTTTACTTACCGTTTATTTTTGTGTACAATAGTGCTATGAAAATTTTAGTTACATCGGGCGGTACCAGCGAAGCTATCGATAGCGTCCGCTCTATCACTAACCATTCTACAGGTCACTTGGGGAAAATCATCACAGAAACCTTGCTTGCTTCAGGACATGAAGTTTGTTTAATGACGACAAAACGAGCTTTGAAGCCAGAATCCCATCCCAACCTAATCATTCGAGAAATTAACAATACCAAGGATCTTCTACTGGAAATGCAAGAACGGGTTGCAGATTATCAGGTTTTGATTCACTCAATGGCGGTGTCCGACTACACTCCTGTTTATATGACAGGTCTAGAGGAAGTTCAGTCTAGCTCCAATTTGGAAGAATTTTTAAGCAAGCAAAATCATCAAGCTAAGATTTCTTCGACTGATGAGGTTCAGGTTTTATTCCTTAAAAAGACACCCAAAATCATCTCTCTAGTCAAGGAATGGAATCCTGCTATTCATCTGATTGGTTTCAAACTGCTGGTTGATGTTACCGAAGACCATCTGGTTGACATTGCTAGAAAAAGTCTTATCAAGAACCAAGCAGACTTGATTATCGCAAATGACCTGACTCAAATTTCAGCAAACCAGCATCGTGCAATCTTTGTTGAAAAAGATCAGCTTCAAACAGTCCATACTAAAGAAGAAATTGCAGAACTCCTCCTTGAAAAAATTCAAACCTATCATTCATAGAAAGGAAAGCTATGGCAAACATTCTCTTGGCTGTAACGGGCTCAATCGCCTCTTACAAGTCGGCAGATTTAGTCAGTTCTCTAAAAAAACAAGGTCATCAAGTCACTGTTTTAATGACTCAGGCTGCTACAGAGTTTATCCAACCTTTGACACTACAGGTACTCTCACAGAATCCTGTCCACTTGGATGTCATGAAGGAACCTTATCCTGACCAAGTAAATCATATCGAACTTGGAAAAAAGGCGGATTTATTTATCGTGGCCCCTGCAACTGCTAACACTATTGCAAAACTAGCCCACGGCTTTGCGGATAACATGGTAACCTGTACAGCTCTAGCCCTGCCCAGTCATATTCCCAAACTCATCGCACCAGCTATGAATACAAAAATGTATGACCATCCAGCAACTCAGGCTAATCTGAAAACATTAGAAGCCTACGGCTATCAGCTGATTGCTCCTAAGGAATCCCTACTAGCTTGTGGCGACCATGGACGAGGAGCTTTAGCCGACCTCACAATTATTTTAGAAAGAATAAAGGAAACTCTCGATGAAAAAACGCTCTAATATTGCACCCATTGCTATCTTCTTTGCAACCATGCTTGTGATACACTTTCTGAGCTCACTTATCTTTAACCTTTTTCCATTTCCAATCAAACCGACCATTGTTCATATTCCTGTCATTATTGCCAGCATTATCTACGGTCCACGAGTTGGGGTTACACTTGGATTTTTGATGGGGCTGCTTAGCTTAACGGTTAACACGATTACAATTCTACCGACAAGCTACCTCTTCTCCCCATTTGTACCAAACGGAAACATCTACTCAGCTATCATTGCCATCGTTCCACGTATTTTGATTGGTTTAACTCCGTATCTAGTTTATAAACTGATGAAAAATAAAACTGGTCTGATTCTAGCTGGTGCCCTTGGTTCACTTACCAACACAGTCTTTGTACTTGGTGGAATTTTCTATCTTTTTGGAAATGTTTTTGATGGTAATATCCAAAAACTCCTAGCAACCGTTATCTCAACAAATTCGATTGCCGAATTAGTTATTTCCGCAGTTCTAACCCTAGCCATTGTTCCAAGACTACAGACTTTGAAGAAATAATAAAAACATCTCCACTTTCAAGCTTGAAGGTGGAGATTTTGCTCTATACAGTTTCTTTTCAGTGAAATCTTTACTAACTTTTAACTAAAAAAACGACCTATAAACCTAAGTAAATCCTTGCTTTATTGTCTTTTTTATTGTACTATACTAGTGTATATACAGTTAAAAAGGAGATTCTTATGAACACACGGAAAAAGACACAATTTATGACAATGACTGCCCTTTTAACGGCTATTGCGATTTTGATTCCAATTGTTATGCCTTTTAAGATTGTCATTCCACCTGCTTCTTACACTTTGGGAAGCCACATCGCTATTTTTATCGCTATGTTCTTGTCGCCCTTGATGGCAGTTTTTGTCATCCTAGCCTCTAGTTTTGGATTTTTGATGGCTGGCTATCCCATGGTTATCGTTTTTCGAGCTTTTTCCCATATCTTTTTTGGGACTTTGGGGGCTCTTTACCTACAAAAATTCCCCGATACCCTAGATAAACCAAAAGCTTCCTGGATTTTCAACTTTGTGTTAGCGCTTGTCCATGCCCTTGCTGAAGTATTGGCCTGTGTCGTTTTTTACGCAACTTCCGGTACCAATGTAGAAAATATGTTTTATGTTCTCTTTGTGCTAGTTGGATTTGGCACAATTATCCATAGTATGGTAGACTATACATTAGCACTAGCTGTCTATAAAGTGCTTCGAAAACGCCGTTAAAAGGAAAAACTATGACAAAAGATCGCAAACAAGCCCTCCTCCAACTCTTGAAAGAAGCTCCTAAAGCCCTTAATGGCCAAAGTTTGGCGGAGCATTTTCATGTAACACGCCAAGTCATTGTACAAGACATTGCAATTTTAAGAGCCGATGGCGCTCCTATCCTATCTACTAATCGTGGCTACATCTATAAGCAAATTGATACCAATCCTTATGTCCATAAACTTTTCAAGGTGAAACATGAAGTTGAAGAAATCGGTCAGGAACTTCTTGCTATCGTAGATAATGGAGGGCGTGTTCAAAATACCTTGATTGATCATCCTGTTTACGGAGAAATTGAAACTCTACTCAAACTTTCTTGTCGCAGAGATGTGCAACATTTTCTAGAACAAGTCGAGCATTCTGACTTTAGACCTCTGTCTGAATTAACAGATGGCATCCATTACCACCTAGTCGAGGCTGAAACACAGCAAGACCTCCGCTATATCGAGGAGGCCTTGAATCAGCTAGGTTATTTAGTAAAGGATTAGAAAATTTTCTTTTCCCAATCGTCTTCTGTACGGCGAGGGTAGAAAAATTCAGATTTGTCAGGAGCTTCCATCATCTCCATCAAGGGTAACATATCATAGGCCAGATCCAAGTTTGGAATCTGGTCTTTTTGCACCCAAAAGCTCAAATAGTAACAATGATATTTAAAAACCACATGGAATGAAAATTAACAACTACCTACTTACTAAAAATATATCACCAGTTATGTTGATCAACATTATCCTTAGTCACAAGATAAATTGGAGAAACTGTTTCTTTTTCCAGTTTTTTCCCTTGATAATGATCTATTGCTGATTGAATAGCAATTTCACCCATCTTAGCTGGTTGCTGAGCAATAGTGGCAGTAATATCACCTTTTGCAATAGCATCATGTGCATCTGGTTGACCATCAATACCAACAATTAATACATTGCTAAGACCAGCTGCTTTTACTGCTTGTGCAGCTCCTAACGCCATCTCATCATTCTGTGCAAAGATTGCTTGTACTTCTTTGTTTCCTTGAATCATATTTTGCGCTGTATTCAAAGCTTTTGCGCGATCAAAATTAGCGGATTGACTAGAAAGAACATCTAAATTTGTCTTTGAAATTTGTTCAAATCCTTTACCTCTATCTACTGTTGCAGAAGCACCAGGGACTCCTGATAATTCAAAAGTTTTTGCTTTTTCTCCCAATTGCTTGGTAATAAATTCGGCAGCCATTTTACCTGCTTCTACGTTATCAGAAGCAACAGTTGTCAAGACTTCACCACCATTACTACCGCGGTCAATTAAGATTACTGGAATATTTGCATTATTAGCAGCTTTAATAGATGTAACAATTGCATCAGAATCAACTGGATTAATTAGTAAAGCATCTACATTTTGACTAATAAAATTTTGAATATCATCTGCTTGTCTAGCAGCATCATCTTGTGCATCTGCTATCTTCAAAGTTACTTCTTTTTCTCCTGCGGCTTTTTCAAGACCATCTTTCATAGCCACAAAATAGGGATTATTAGTAGTCGAAATAGAAACTCCTAATTTTAATTCTTTTGCCGACTTTTGAGTCGTAGATTTATTATCATTTGATGAATTTCCTAAACCAGTTTTTCCACAAGCTACTAAAGCAAAAATAAATGTTACAAACAAAGCAAAAATGCTAATTTTTTTAATATTTTTCATGTTATTACTCCTCGTAATATATATATCTATAGGGATAGTTTCAATCCCGATTATTGTATGTCATCTAATAAATTGTTACTATTTCCAAAAAAATTGAAAATGATTCTACTGTTTTACAACTTTAAAACGATCAATCAGAACAGCAATTAAGATTACAACTCCTTTTACTACTTGCTGCCAAAATGCTGAAACACCAATAATATTAAGTCCATTATTCAAAACTCCAATAATTAAAGCACCTATTAGAGTCCCCAGTATACGACCTTTACCTCCTGATAATGAGGTTCCCCCAAGAACAACAGCTGCAATAGCATCCATTTCATAACTAGCACCTGCTGTTGGTTGAGCAGAACTTAAGCGTGATGTTATAATCAATCCAGAAATTGAAGCCATCATACCTGAAATTGAATAAATGATAATTTTCACTTTATTTAGTTTCACACCTGATATATATGCTGCTTTTTCATTCCCCCCTATAGCATACACAGATTTACCAAATGCTGTTTTATGAAGTAAAACATATAAAACAATAAATACAATAAACATAATAATTACAGGAAATGGAATTCCGACTATGTAACCTTGCCCCAAAAATTGAAATAAGAATGTATCACTTAATCCTTTTGTAATAGGATTCCCATTTGTATAAACAAGTGTTGCGCCTCTAAAAATAGTCATAGTTGCTAAAGTAACGATAAATGGAGCTAATTTCCCGTAGGAAATCAATAAACCATTCATCATCCCCAGAATGCAACCCAAAATTAAAGAGATGAGAATTGCTAACGCAACAGGCATTCCAGATCCTAATAAACCAGCTGTTAGCGCACTGGATAAGGCTAAAATTGATCCTACTGATAAATCAATTCCACCTGTTAGAATAACAAAAGTCATTCCAAAAGCAATCAGTGCATTTGATGTTACTTGCAATAGTAAATTTAACAGATTATTTGCTGTTAAAAAATTTGAATTGATAATAGTGATGACAGCCATTAAAATTATCAATGCTATTACTGTTGTCAATTCTGACATATACTTCATAGTATTTTTCACACTATTGTCCTCCTGTAGCTAGTTGCATAACTTTTTCTTGTGTAGCTTCTTGACGTGTTAATTCTCCACTAATTCTTCCTTCATGCATGACCATAATGCGATCACTGACTCCGATCACTTCTGGTAAATCTGAAGATACCATAATAATCGGCACACCTCGTTCAGCCAATTCATTCATTAATTGGTAAATTTCACGCTTAGCACCAACATCTACCCCACGAGTTGGCTCATCTAGAATCAGTACTTTTGGAGCAATACCTATCCATTTTGCTAAAACTACTTTCTGTTGATTACCACCAGAAAGTGTTCCAACTTCCTTATCTGGATAACCTGATTTAATTCGTAGCCTATCAATTAAATGTTGTACAAATATATCACTTGTTTTATTATCAAAAATGCCATTTTTAACAAAATCACGAGTACTAGGTAAAGTCATATTATCTTTAATAGAAAAATCTAAAATCAATCCCTCATCTTTACGATCTTCTGTTAAGAAACCAATTCCATGCTTAATTGCTTCAAAAGGATTTTTAATTATCAGTTGTTCTTCGTTTATTATAATTTGACCAGATTTTAAAGAATCAATTCCAAAAATTGCTCGCATTATTTCAGTACGACCAGCACCCATCAAACCAGAAAAACCAAGAATTTCCCCTTGACGTACATAGAAAGAAATATCCGTAAAAGCATCACCAGAAAGATTCTTAGCTTGAAAAACAATATTCCCAATCTCAGCCTTTTTTTCTGGATAATAATCTTCTAATTCACGACCTACCATCTTCTGAACTAATTCATCCGCATTTGTTAAGTTCGTTTTCTTGGTATCAATTACAAACCCATCCCTCATAACAGTTATAAGATCTGTAATCTTAAAGATTTCTTCCATCCGATGTGAAATATACACAATACCTACACCATCAGATTTTAATCCTTCTATCACTTTAAAAAGTGTTTCAGTTTCACGATCAGTTAAAGCTGCTGTGGGTTCATCCATAATTAACAAGGAAACTTCTGATAATAAACATTTTGCTATTTCTATCATTTGTTGTTGTCCGACTGATAATTGACCAATGATTGCATCAAGAGGAATAGAGATATTAAGACGTTTAAATGCTTCTTTAGCTTTCCTTTCCATACTAGCTTTATCTAAAAACCCAATCGAATTTTTTATTTCTCTTCCTAAAAAAAGATTATCAAGTACAGTCATATCTGGCCAAGTATTCATTTCTTGATGAATAAAACTCAGTCCAAACCGTTCTGCCTCTTGAGGATTAGAAAATGTTTTTTCTTTTCCATCAATAAAAATAGTTCCTGAAGTAGCTGGAAAAAGTCCAGTTAAAATATTCATTAAGGTTGATTTGCCTGCACCATTCTCTCCCATTAAAGCATGAACTTCTCCTGAATTAAGAACCAAATCAATACTTTCTAAAACACGATTATTCCCAAAAGATTTTGAAATGTTCTTCATTTCAATTTTCATAGGCAACCCCCTTCTAAATAATAACTCCTGATTGCAAGATTATATTCGAATATGGTGTATCTTCCCCAGTGCGAATAACTGCCTTAACTTTGGTATTCATAGCTTTCAATTCTTCATGACTAATATATTCAATAATTATATTCGATCCTAAAAGATCTAGAACTGCTTGCCACTGTTCTTTGTTTTTTTCCTTAATTTCTTCTGCTAAGAAAATTTTTTCAATAAGTACATGATCTGAATATTCTTTTAAAACTTCTAAAAAACTTGGACTACCTTTTCTTAATGCTAAATCAATTTTATCAACACCTTTTGGAACTGGCAATCCTAAATCTCCGATACAAACCAAATCCATATGACCTAAATCATCAGCTAGTTTTGCTATATTACTATTTAAAATCCCATATTTCTTCATATCCTGAATGCTCCTTTATTTCTTTCAAACTCGGCATGCCTCCTTGCGCTCCAAATCTTTGAACAGACAGATGTGAAGCAATCGTTGCAAAGGACAATGCAACATTCATCTCTTTTCCTTTTGAGATAGCATAAGCAAAAGCACCATTAAATGTATCTCCTGCTCCTGTAGTATCCACTACTTCTGCTTTTATAGCAGGAATCTTCTGAACTACTGCCCCATCATAATAAATGGAACCTTCAACTCCTAATGTCACAATCATTTTATTAGGATAAATTTTAATAATTTCTTCTAATTTCTTATCTGGAAAAAGCTCTGAACATTCATGCTCATTAGGAGTAATAAAATCACAAAAAGGAATCATCTCTATGTCTGTTTCTCTAGCTGGTGCAGGATTGTAAAGCACCTTAACTTGATTTTCTTGACAAAATTTAGCTATAGATAGGTTGGCTTCATGTGGTATTTCATTCTGTAATACAACAATACTTGCATCACTAATCAATTCCCACTCATTTTTCCAATCATTTGTTTTAACTAAATTATTCGCTCCGGGATAATAAATAATCCTATTATCACCTCCATATAAAGTAATTTGTGCAACTCCTGTAGATTGTGGTACCGTTCCCACATGTTCTGTAGAAATATTATTATTTTGCAGATTACTTAGTAAATCTGCTGAAAAAATATCTTCTCCGACGTTTCCAAATATGTAAATATTATCTTCTACACTTGATAATCTACCAATAGCTACCGCTTGATTTGCACCTTTTCCACCTGGAACTATATTAAATGAATCCCCAAAAATCGTTTCACCTCCTTCTGGAATCCTTTTTGTTCTCATAACTAAGTCCATTGAAATACTTCCAACAACAACAATTTTACTCATTACTTTCTCCTTAATGTATTTCTTTCTACGTATCTAACAGGTAGTTTAATTTTAGCTTCATCTATAGAGAACTTATTTGCCATATTATAGATTAGTTTTGCAGCCTGTTCTCCCATTTTATATGATGATTGGTGAATAGTTGATAAAGAAGGGTAAATAAATTGACTAAGTACAATATCGTCATAACCAATGATTTGAATATCATCTGGAATTTTTTTACCAATTGCTAAAATTTCATGAATATAAGCTATCGCATGAATATCAGAAGGTGCTATAATACTATCGATATTTGGATTTCTTTTTAGATTCTCTTTAGCTTCTTTTTGAATTTTTTCAAAGTCAAACGTTTCACTTTCTTCAATACAAATTTCTAAAGATTTATTCCTCAAATAGTTTAAACTTGCTTCAAACCGTTCCGCGATATTCTCGGCTTTATCATCTAAAACTTTAATAATCAGAACTTGTTTAGCACCTGCATTACAGATTGCTTCAGCAGCCAAACGACCACCTGACTGATTATCAGAAAAAACACCGTAACCTGTATCTTTACTAATTCGGTCAACCACAACAACAGGTAATGATAAATCTGGATATTCTTTTGTGAAGTCATGTGTAGTAATAATTCCAGCAGCATTTGTTTTCAACAGTAAATTAACATATTCACTCAAAGATTCTTGGTCTGAAATCGTACCAACCATAATTCTATAACCTTTATCTTTCAAATATGATTCAGCGCCTCGAACCAATCTTGGGAAGAAGGGATTTGAAATATCTGGCAGTAAGAGTCCTACCATTTGGTTTTTTTTGGTTTTCAAAGATTGTGCTAATACATTTGGTGTGTAATTTAATTTTTTAATCGCATTTTTTATTTTTTCTCTCGCATCATCTCCAACATAACCTTTTTTTGATATATATCTTGAAACCGTTGATTTTGATACTCCAGCTTCTTCAGCAACCTGTTTTATTGTAGTCATCACTCCTCCTTCTCACGTTGTGGAACCGTTCCCTTATTCTATAGTAAACGTTTTCTTTTGATTTGTCAATACTTTTCTAAAAATATTTTAAATTTATTTCAGAGTACATATATTTTTTCCTAATCTTCTATTACTATTAGACAGGAAACACAACAAGACCTCCACTATATCGAGGAGGCCTTGGATCAGCTAGGTTATTTAGTAAAGGATTAGAAAATTTTCTTTTCCCAATCGTCTTCTGTACGGCGAGGGTAGAAAAATTCAGACTTGTCCGGAGCTTCCATCATCTCCATCAAAGGTAGCATATCATAGGCCAGATCCAAGTTTGGAATCTGGTCTTTTTGCACCCAAGAAACCTCTCCCTCTTCTGAAGAGCGAAGGGTACCAGAGAACTCAGTTGCCTTATAACAAATGACAATATAGCGCCCACCTGTATCTAGTGGCCAATTTTTAATGCCGACAAGTTGAGGATTTTGGATAGTCAACCCTGTTTCTTCATAGATTTCACGAATGACAGACTCTGCTAAAGATTCGCCATTTTCTACATGGCCTCCTGGAAAGGCATAACCTGACCAGCGATTGGTTTCAGGAGAGCGATACTGCATCACCACGCGCTGGGTTTCTAGGTCTTCAATCAGACAAATGTTTGTTAAAATCGTTAATTGGGAACGGGACATAAATTTACTCGCTTTCTAATTTATTAAATTTTTAGACTTGGTACCAGTGCCATTAGCTTCTACTTTTTAAAATTATTTAGAATAGAGTACCATCCGTTTTTCCTTTATAGGCTTTCCAAGTTCAAGTATTTTTTCTTGTCCATCAAAAGTAAAACCCATTTTTTGATAAAAAGCAATGGCTCGCTTGTTATCTTTCAATACCCATAAGAAAATTTCAGAAAAATGATTAAGAGCAGTCAAAGCTGCTTTCACTAACTTTTGTGCGATTCCTTTTCCATAATAGTCTTTTAAAACATATAAAGCAATAATTTCACCAGCTTGAATAGTCTCATCACGACAGTTGCCATAACTTATAAAACCAACTATCTTCATACCATCCATCGCAATCAATGTATTTTCTGGATACTTTTGACTAAAGAGTCGACATCTTTCTAATGTCATTGTCTCCTGAAATTCCGCAGGCAAAAGGTCATCATAAGCCTCTCTCCACGTTTGCCAGTGAACGAAGGATTTACCTTCTATCTCTTCAGGAGTTTCCATTGATTTGATAATAACCGTCATTTATTTTCTCCCAGTCTTCTCTCAAAATACCATATTTAATACTGTCAAAATATTTACCTTGATAATAACGAACTTTTGGAATATGAGCTTCTTTTTTCATTCTTAATTTTTCAGCAAGTTTCATCATACCAATATTTCCTGACCAAGTTGTCAAACCCAGATGCTCCAATTCCAAGTAATCCTGAAACGTCCTATCTATCCACTGTAACATAGCAACTTTCCCAATACCAGTGTTCCAGAATTTTTTATCATAAATACCAATTCCCAATTCCATCCATCTTGTTTCTTTACATACCCAATAACGCGAAACAGTCCCAACTAGTTTATCATCAACAAAAATACCAAGGCGATTTGAGTGGCTTAAAATGGATTCTGATTTTTGTAGTTCGAATTCTTTAAAATTTGAAAAATACTGATAATCATCATAATAGGGAGCATCATACTGTTTCCAAACTGGATTAAGCTGTGAATAAGCCATTTCCCATAAAGACATCAAATCTTCTTTCTTTAACTTTCTTAAATAAATCATACTATTCCCCTAATCCAAGGCCTTGACTTCCAGCATCATATCACGAATCTGAGCTGCTAGTTCAAAGTCAAGCACTTCAACGGCTTCTTGCATTTGTTTTTCGAGTTTCTTAACAAGTTCTTTGCGCTCTTGTTTGTTTAGGCTATTGATATCGATTTCCTTGTCCTCTTCCTTAGCAACTACCTTGGTCACGGCAATCAGGTCACGAATTTCTTTCTTGATGGTTTGTGGAACGATACCATGTTCTTCATTATAGGCCATCTGGATTTTCCGACGGCGGGCAGTTTCATCGATAGCACGTTGCATAGACTGGGTAACGGTGTCAGCATACATGATGACATGACCTTCACTGTTACGGGCGGCACGCCCAATGGTCTGGATGAGTCCACGCTCGTTACGAAGGAAACCTTCCTTGTCAGCATCGAGAATCGCTACGAGGCTCACTTCAGGAACGTCAATTCCTTCACGAAGGAGGTTGATTCCGACCAAGACATCAAAGACACCCAAGCGCAGGTCACGGATGATCTCCGTCCGTTCCAAAGTCTTGATATCCGAGTGCATGTACTTGACCTTGATGCCCATTTCCTTGAAGTAGTCAGTCAAGTCTTCTGCCATTTTCTTAGTCAAGGTTGTGATAAAGGTTCGTTCGTTCTTTTCAACACGGGCATTGATTTCACCCAAAAGGTCATCAATCTGTCCCATAGTCGGACGGACTTCCACCTCAGGATCCAAGAGTCCCGTTGGACGAATGATTTGCTCAATTACTGTCTCGGTCTGTTCATTTTCATAGTCGCCCGGTGTCGCTGAAACGTAAACAATCTGATGGACATGGCTTTCAAACTCTTCACGACGGAGAGGACGATTATCCAGAGCAGACGGCAAACGAAAACCATAATTAACCAGCATTTCCTTACGCGAACGGTCTCCATTGTACATGCCTTTTATTTGTCCCATAGTCATATGACTCTCGTCAATCATAATCAAAAAATCATCTGGGAAGAAGTCGAGAAGCGTATAAGGAGGCTCACCTTCGCTCCGTCCATCCATGTGACGTGAGTAGTTTTCAACCCCGTTGGTATAGCCCATCTCACGCAACATCTCAATATCATACTCTGTCCGCTGTTTCAAACGCTGGGCCTCCAGCAGTTTATCTTCCTTCTCAAAGACAGCTAGTTGCTCTTCTAATTCTGCTTGAATCTTGGCAATGGCAACTTCCATATGGTCGTCATTGGTCACAAAGTGAGTAGCTGGGAAAATCGCCAAATGATCCACTTCTCCCAACACCTGACCTGTCAGAGCCTCAACCTCACGGATACGGTCAATTTCGTCTCCAAAAAATTCTACTCGAAAGGCGTGTTCATCACGGGAAGCTGGGAAAATCTCCACCACATCCCCACGAACGCGAAATCTTCCCCGTTGGAAATCAATATCATTTCGCTCAAATTGGATATCCACCAAGTCATTCAAGAGTTTATCACGGGAAATTTCAAGACCTGGACGGAGACTAACGACACTATCAGCGTATTCCTTGGGCGAACCCAGACCATAGATACAAGAGACTGAGGCCACGACAATAACATCATTACGCTCCAAAAGGGCTGAGGTAGCTGAGTGGCGAAGCTTGTCAATCTCGTCATTGACAGAACTATCCTTCTCAATATATGTATCGCTAGAAGGGACATAGGCCTCTGGCTGGTAATAATCATAGTAGGATACGAAATACTCAACTGCATTTTCAGGGAAAAATTCCTTAAACTCCCCATAGAGCTGTCCTGCTAACGTTTTATTGTGGGCAATGACCAGAGTGGGTTTATTGACTTTGGAAATGACCTGACTCATGGTATAGGTCTTCCCTGTTCCAGTCGCCCCCATCAGAATCTGAGCTTTTTCTCCCCCCTCGATATTATCAACCAACTGCTCGATAGCTTGGGGTTGATCTCCTGAAGGTTGATATTTTGATACTAGTTTAAATTGATTTTCTGTAATGCGGTTAATCATAAGAATCCTCTCTCCATGTGCTATTCCTATTTTAGCATACTTATAGCATTTTCACGAAGAAAAGGACGGACCGAAGTCACATCCTTTCATTTTCTTTCTTTAATTGATAAGCGAGATAAAGAATCAGCAGAAACAAAATAATACTGGACACGATGGAACCCTCAATACCAAAAGACCCACCAGAAAGCCAGTCTTGATTGCCTTGTGGAGTAAATTTCATGATTGAGGTTCCTGAAGACTGACCACTAACTAATACTCCAAAGAGGTTTCCCTGTGCGAAATTCCAAGCTCCATGAATACCACCTATACCCCATATAGTATCTGTTTTAAGAAGATATAGGGACATGGCAACTCCGAATAGGAAGAGATTCACTAGAGATAGAGGTGTTAGACCAGAATTGCCCATATGAAGCAGGGTAAAGAACAGGCTAGATATAAGAACAGCAAGTTTTAGATTAGTTCTTGAGGCCAATTGTGGAAGGAGCCAAGCACGGGCCACCACTTCTTCTGCCGTTCCTTGTAAAATCCAAAAAGGTATTGTAAATAAAGTAAAAGCTAGCGAATAAGTATCCAAGTGAATGGAGTCAAATTGATACTGCCCCAACACTACTAGTCCAGCCAAAGCAAGTATAAAGAGGGATAGACCAAGACCGTATCCTTTAAATAAGGCACTTAAAAAATTTTCTTTATAGAATCCCAAGGTTCGAATCGGTCTTTTCTCTACTTTTCTAGTCCATCTAAACACAGTTAAGATGATAAAACCAAAGGACAATAATTCAAATATTAAATGGATGTCACTTGTTTTATCAGATAAATTCTGAAATAACATTTGAAGGAAATCTGCAATTCTTTGACCACCCATACCAAGATTGCCAAATAGCCCGATCAATGCTAAAAAACTAAGGCCAAAAAAAATAGCCCGATCAATGCTAAAAAACTAAGGCCAAAAAATAGAGAAGATATGAACTCAGATATATAGACGAAAAATAGAGCTAACAAGGGGCTTGTGTAAATGTTTAAACTCATTTTAGAAGTTTCAAAGTCTTTTAAGATTCTTTTGTCTTTCATAACTTTATCCTCTTTTACTATATGATATACCTTTATTATAGCACTTCTGTTGTGTGATTCAAGACAAAACAAGAATTATGGATGTTATATTTTCTAACACAGAAATATAAAAATTTGCCTTTTTTTACTTTTTCTGATATAATGGGAAAATATTCGGAAAAGGAGACTAAAAATGAAGAAAAAATTTCTAGCATTTTTGCTAATTTTATTCCCAATTTTCTCATTAGGTATTGCAAAAGCTGAGACGATTAAGATTGTTTCTGATACCGCCTATGCGCCTTTTGAGTTTAAAGATTCAGATCAAACTTATAAAGGAATTGATGTTGACATTATTAACAAAGTCGCTGAGATTAAAGGATGGAACATTCAGATGTCCTATCCTGGATTTGACGCAGCGGTCAATGCGGTTCAAGCTGGTCAAGCTGATGCTATCATGGCAGGGATGACAAAGACGAAAGAACGTGAAAAAGTTTTCACCATGTCTGATACTTACTATGATACAAAAGTTGTCATTGCAACTACTAAGTCACACAAGATTAGTAAATATGACCAATTAAAAGGAAAAACTGTTGGTGTTAAAAACGGAACAGCCGCTCAACGTTTCCTTGAAAGTATCAAGGATAAATACGGTTTTACTATTAAAACATTTGACACTGGTGATTTGATGAACAACAGCTTGACTGCTGGTGCCATCGATGCCATGATGGATGACAAACCTGTTATCGAGTATGCCATTAACCAAGGGCAAAACCTCCATATTGAAATGGATGGGGAAGCTGTAGGAAGTTTTGCTTTCGGTGTTAAAAAAGGTAGCAAATACGAGCACTTAGTCACTGAATTTAACCAAGCCTTAGCTGAAATGAAAAAAGATGGTAGTCTTGATAAAATCATCAAGAAATGGACTGCTTCATCGTCTTCAGCAGTGCCAACTACAACTACTCTTGCAGGCTTAAAAGCTATTCCTGTTAAAGCTAAATACATCATTGCCAGCGATTCTTCTTTTGCACCTTTTGTTTTCCAAAATTCAAGCAACCAATACACTGGTATTGATATGGAATTGATTAAGGCAATCGCTAAAGACCAAGGTTTTGAAATTGAAATCATCAACCCTGGTTTTGATGCTGCTATCAGTGCTGTCCAAGCTGGTCAAGCAGATGGTATCATTGCTGGTATGTCTGTCACAGATGCTCGTAAGGCAACTTTTGACTTCTCAGAATCATACTACACAGCCAATACTATCCTTGGTGTCAAAGAATCAAGTACCATTGCTTCTTATGAAGATTTGAAAGGGAAGACAGTTGGTGTTAAAAACGGAACTGCTTCTCAAACCTTCCTAACAGAAAATCAAAGCAAATACGGCTACAAAATCAAAACCTTCGCTGATGGTTCTTCAATGTATGACAGTTTAAACACTGGTGCCATTGATGCCGTTATGGATGATGAACCTGTTCTCAAATATTCTATCAGCCAAGGTCAAAAATTGAAAACACCAATCGCTGGAACTCCGATCGGTGAAACAGCTTTTGCCGTTAAAAAAGGAGCAAATCCAGAATTGATTGAAATGTTCAACAACGGACTTGCAAACCTTAAAGCAAACGGAGAATTCCAAAAGATTCTTGATAAATACCTAGCTAGTGAGTCATCAACTGCTTCAACAAGCACTGTTGATGAGACAACTATCTGGGGCTTGCTTCAAAACAACTACAAACAACTCCTTAGCGGTCTTGGTATCACTCTTGCTCTAGCTCTTATCTCATTTGCTATTGCCATTGTCATCGGGATTATCTTCGGTATGTTTAGCGTTAGCCCATACAAATCTCTTCGCGTCATCTCTGAGATTTTCGTTGACGTTATTCGTGGTATTCCATTGATGATTCTTGCAGCCTTCATCTTCTGGGGAATTCCAAACTTCATCGAGTCGATCACAGGTCAACAAAGTCCAATTAACGACTTTGTAGCTGGTACTATTGCCCTATCTCTCAATGCAGCCGCTTATATCGCTGAGATCGTTCGTGGTGGTATTCAGGCCGTTCCAATTGGACAAATGGAAGCCAGCCGAAGCTTGGGTATCTCTTATGGAAAAACCATGCGTAAGATTATCTTGCCACAAGCAACTAAATTGATGTTGCCAAACTTTGTCAACCAATTCGTTATCGCTCTTAAAGATACAACCATCGTATCTGCTATCGGTTTGGTTGAACTCTTCCAAACTGGTAAGATTATCATTGCCCGTAACTACCAAAGTTTCAAGATGTATGCAATCCTTGCTATCTTCTATCTTGTAATTATCACACTTTTGACTAAACTAGCGAAACGCTTAGAAAAGAGGATTCGTTAATGGCAAAATTAAAAATTGATGTAAATGATTTACACAAAAGCTACGGAAAAAATGAAGTTTTAAAAGGAATTACGACTAAGTTCTATGAAGGAGATGTCGTTTGTATCATCGGTCCTTCAGGTTCTGGTAAGTCAACTTTCCTCCGTAGCCTTAATCTTCTAGAAGAAGTTACTAGCGGTCACATCACTGTGAACGGTTATGACTTAACAGAAAAAACAACCAACGTTGACCACGTCCGTGAAAATATCGGAATGGTTTTCCAACACTTCAACCTCTTCCCACACATGTCTGTATTGGACAACATTACTTTTGCTCCTATTGAGCACAAGTTGATGACTAAGGAAGAAGCTGAGAAATTGGGAATGGAGTTGCTTGACAAGGTTGGGCTAGCAGATAAGGCTAAGGCCTGTCCAGATAGCCTGTCAGGTGGTCAAAAACAACGTGTAGCCATCGCTCGTGGACTTGCAATGAATCCAGACATCATGCTCTTTGATGAACCAACTTCTGCCCTTGACCCTGAGATGGTCGGAGACGTACTAAACGTTATGAAAGACTTGGCTAAACAAGGCATGACCATGATTATCGTAACCCATGAGATGGGATTTGCTCGTCAGGTTGCCAACCGAGTTATCTTTACTGCAGATGGTGAATTCCTTGAAGACGGAACACCTGATCAAATCTTTGATAACCCACAGCACCCACGTCTGAAAGAGTTCTTGGACAAGGTCTTAAACGTTTAAACTCAAACTGTAAGGATTTCCTTGCAGTTTTTTTCTACCTCGTATTGGATTTTTTGATTTTTCGGAAAATTATGTTAGAATTAAGTTTATGAAATGAGGTTTCCTCATACCTAGCAAGACTAGGAATAAAAATAGAAATTAGGTAGCTAGATGTCATCTAAGGTTATTGTTACAATTTTCGGTGCGAGTGGAGACCTGGCTAAACGCAAGCTCTACCCTTCCCTATTTAGACTATATAAATCCGGCAATCTTTCCAAACATTTTGCCGTCATTGGAACTGCCCGTCGTCCTTGGAGCAAGGAATATTTTGAATCTGTTGTCGTCGAATCGATCCTTGATTTGGCAGATAGTACCGAACAGGCTCAAGAATTCGCTAGCCACTTCTACTATCAAAGTCATGATGTCAATGATACAGAACACTACATTGCTCTACGTCAATTACAGGCTGAATTAAATGACAAGTACCAAGCTGAACACAACAAGTTCTTCTTCTTGTCTATGGCTCCTCAATTCTTTGGAACCATTGCCAAACACCTCAAGTCTGAAAACATTGTCGATGGCAAAGGTTTTGAGCGCTTGATCGTTGAAAAACCATTTGGTACAGATTACGCAAGCGCAAGCAAGTTGAATGACGAACTCCTAGCAACATTTGACGAAGAACAAATTTTCCGTATCGACCATTATCTTGGTAAGGAAATGATCCAAAGCATCTTTGCAGTTCGCTTTGCAAACTTGATTTTTGAAAACGTTTGGAACAAGGATTTTATCGACAATGTTCAAATTACCTTTGCGGAGCGCTTGGGTGTAGAAGAACGTGGTGGCTACTATGACCAATCCGGTGCCCTCCGTGACATGGTCCAAAACCACACTCTACAACTTCTTTCGCTCCTCGCCATGGACAAACCAGCAAGCTTCACAAAAGACGAGATTCGTGCTGAAAAGATTAAGGTCTTTAAAAACCTCTATCATCCAACTGATGAAGAACTCAAAGAACACTTTATCCGTGGGCAATACCGCTCTGGTAAGATTGATGGCATGAAATACATCTCTTATCGTAGCGAGCCAAATGTGAATCCAGAATCAACAACTGAAACCTTTACATCTGGTGCCTTCTTTGTAAACAGCGATCGATTCCGTGGTGTTCCTTTCTTCTTCCGTACTGGTAAACGTCTGACTGAAAAAGGAACTCATGTCAACATTGTCTTTAAACAAATGGACTCTATCTTTGGTGAACCACTTGCTCCAAACATTTTGACCATCTATATCCAACCAACAGAAGGATTCTCTCTCAGCCTAAATGGGAAGCAAGTAGGAGAAGAATTCAACTTAGCTCCGAACTCACTTGATTACCGTACGGATGCGACCGCAACTGGTGCTTCTCCAGAACCATACGAGAAATTGATTTATGATGTCCTAAATAACAACTCAACTAACTTTAGCCACTGGGATGAAGTTGGTGCGTCATGGAAATTGATTGATCGTATCGAAGAGCTCTGGGCCGAAAATGGTGCCCCACTTCATGATTATAAAGCTGGAAGCATGGGACCTCAAGCAAGCTTTGACTTACTTGAAAAGTTTGGTGCCAAATGGACTTGGCAACCAGATATCGCCTACCGCCAAGATGGTCGTTTAGAATAAAAAAAATCCTGCAAGTTTGTACCTTGCAGGATTTTTGCTTCTGATTAGATTAAGCCTTCTAAGAGGCCTTTCATAAAGTTTTCTGAGTTAAATTCTCCAATATCATCGATTTTTTCACCAAAACCAATCAATTTTACAGGAATATTAAGTTCTTCTCGGATAGCTAGAACCACACCACCTCGAGCAGTTCCATCAATCTTAGTCAAGACAATTCCTGTTAAAGGAGTGATTTTTGAAAATTCTTTGGCCTGTACCAGGGCATTTTGACCTGTTGATGCATCAAGTGCCAAAAAGGTTTCATGCGGAGCTTCGGGCACAACACGTTTGATGATACGACCAATCTTCTCCAACTCAGACATGAGGTTGTCCTTGTTTTGCAGACGACCAGCGGTATCAATCATGAGAATATCAATACCTTCAGCCACGGCACGTTCCATTCCATCAAAGACCACACTGGCTGGGTCAGCTTTTTCAGGTCCAGTCACAACTGGAACGTCCACACGACGGCCCCATTCGGCAAGCTGGGCTACTGCCCCTGCACGGAAGGTATCTGCTGCAACCAACATGACCTTCTTGCCAGCTTGTTTGTAGCGGTGGGCTAGTTTTCCGATAGAAGTTGTTTTCCCAACACCATTAACACCGACAAAGAGCATGACTGTCAAGCCATTTTGGAAGTGGATACTTTCATCATAGTTTCCATCCTTTTCATAAAGCTCAACCAATTTCTCAATGATCACACGGCGTAGTGCGTCGGGTTTCTTGGCGTTTTCAAGCTTGGCTTCGTAGCGTAGCTCCTCGGTTAAGTTAGAAGCCACCTGGACACCAACGTCACTCATGATCAGCAGTTCTTCCAATTCCTCGAAAAATTCTTCGTCAACAGAGCGGAAGTTAGCAAAGAAGGCATTCAATCGTGCACCGAATCCTGTACGAGTTTTCTTGAGACTACGGTCATATTTTTCCTGAACGGTTTCTTCTGATTGAAGCGTTTCTGGTTCAAGCACTTCAGAACTATTTTCTTCTACAGTTCGTTCGTGCTCAGGATTATCTCCCTCTGAGACTTCTTCTGAGTTTGGAAATTCTTCTATTTCTTCTTGAGAAACCTCTACAGTTGGCTTTGAATCCATACTTTCTTCAACTGTATCTTGGATTTCCTCTTCTTGGAGCACAGCATCTTCAGCAACTTCTACTACTTCTTGAGAAACTTCCTCAGCTTCTGTCAAGGTAGGCTCAATGTCTTCAGACAAATCAAGATTTTCCAGAGCTTCTTTTACAACTTCTTCGATTTTAGGTTCTTCTTTTTTTCCGAATAGACGGTCAAATAATCCCATATCTTAGTTCTCCTTTAGCACATATTCTTCGATAGCCCAGGCGACAGCTTCCTCATCATTAGTCATTGGAGTTACCACATTTGCGACTGCCTTAACTTCAGGAACAGCGTTTTGCATGGCAACACCGAGCCCTGCCCATTCAATCATAGAAAGATCATTGGCCTCATCACCACAGGCCATGACTTGGCTTTGGTCGATTCCAAGATGGCTGATTAGTTTTGCCAAGCCTGTTGCTTTATGAACATTCTTTGGTGACCACTCTAGCAACATTTCCCGTGATTTAAAGATTTCATATTGGTCAAACAATTCTGGAGAAATCTTCTGAATGGCTGCATCCAATGGTTCTTGAGCAAAGGCAGTCACACACTTATTGTAAGTCATTTGACTAGATAAGTCTTCAAAGTCCACTGGAACAAAGGTCAAAGCTGGATTGAATTTGGCATACAAACTTTCTTGGTCCGATTGGATTTGATAAACAGTTCCTTCTGAGATAGCATCAAGAGGCAGTGATAATTTCTCTGTCTCCTCATACAAGCGTGCCACATCATCATATGAAAAGACTGTTTTATCAAGGATTTCACCTGTATTCTTCTGAACCAAACCACCATTAAAAGTAATCGTATACTCATCTTCCTGACCGTCAGTCCCTAGCTCATGGAGAAAGAAATCCATGGCTTTTAAGGGACGACCAGTTGTCAATACGACCTTGATACCACGATCACGCGCAGCTTTCAAGGTTGCCTTGGTGCGATCCGTCAACCTTTTATCAGTAGTCAGCAAGGTCCCATCCAAGTCCAATGCAATCAATTTTATATCTGCCATTATAAGCCCTCCATATAAGCTATAACCGACTGGTCTTTATGGTGACCAATCACAGTCTCTGCTAATTCTAAAATTTCTGGTCGTGCATTTTCAGGAGCCACAGGATGTCCCACAACCTGCATCATATGCAAATCATTTAGATTGTCTCCAAAAGCCATAACCTGATCCATTGTGATACCAAGTTTTTTAGCTAATTCAACAATAGCCACACCCTTATCGACATAATCCAGAACAATATCAATGGATTCAAAGCCAGTTGTCATGGCCTTAACACCAGGGACATTTTCATTGACCCAAGTTTCCCCAGCTTCTAGCGTTTCTTCTGTGAAGTTGGTTGTAAATTTGAAAATATCATCTGTGATAGCTTCCAAACTCGCTACTTTTTGGATATTTTCATTATAGTGCTGGCTCTCTTTCAAATAGGTTGCATCAACCGTATCTAGCACATAAGAACCCTTCTTACCCGTCAAGAGCAATTTATTGATATCTACATAAGGTGACGTTTTCAGCTTTTCAAAAGTTGCCAGATAAAACTCACGAGACATAGTCGCTTCATACAAGTCCTGACCTTGATACTCTACTAAACTGCCATTTTCCGCGATGAAAATAATGTCATCACGAACATCAGCAAATAATTTTTCTAGAGATAAAAATCCGCGCCCCGAAGCCACCGCAAAGTAAATCCCTTTTTCCTTGTAAGAAACCAAGAGAGACTTGAGGCGGTCCATATCAAAGCGTCCATTCTCATCTAGGAAGGTTCCGTCCATATCCGTTGCTACTAGTTTAATCATAAATTCTTCATACTCCAATTAATAAATCCACCTTCTATTATACCATAGAAAAAGCAAATAGCGCCTAATCCATTTGAGATTAGACGCTTGATAAACTCCCGACTTTATCACTTAATTTTTATCCAATATTACTTAACCCTTTAGTATAACTGGATTTTTTCTAAATTCCCAAACTAACTTCCACCGCCAATAAAAGTTGAAATTAATCTGATAAAAATCGAAAAAACAAGTGGAATTCCAAGTCAGAGTAAGTTCCACTTGTTTATCGTCCAATAACAAGGAAGAGATGCTCGTCTTTCAAAATTGTCTTAAAGGTTTCTTCAGAATTGAGCCTGTATTCAATAGCCTTCCCTAGTTCTGAACCCTGTAAAACTGACTGGATCCGGCACCAAACAAAGAAGTCTTCCATTCAGGGTTGGAGCTTTTCTTGACGTTTCTGTAGTCGTTCATCAATCGACAATGTATCCCATCAATAAGCTAAGCCTTTAGCACCTAACGATGATTTCCCCACTTGCTTGGGCGTCGCTTCAAAAAACTCCTTTCTCACATGTGCCCAACAACCAACAAGTGCAGCTTCTTCCAGTTGACGATAAGCGGACGAGCATCTCGCAGTTTACCAAGCTTAGCATCGCTTTGCTCCTAAACCTTGGACTGCTATCGCATAAGCAGAATAAGCTCCCTGAGATTCCTGCACTACTAAACCACTCCGTCGCTGATCATGATGGTAAAGCGTGATACCTTGTTGCTCATCTTTCCCTGACAAAAAAGTCTAATAATAGGTCTGCTGGCTATCACTTTTTAAGACCCAATAAGAGGTTTCTTTCGGATGAGGAAGAGGTTGTTATAGAAACTTTTCTTCTATAGTTACTTATCTTATAAAAAACATGTTATAACATAGTATATTGACATTGAAATAGTACACCGTTGTTTCTAAAACATTGTTAGAAATTGGTTTAACTTCCCCAATAAATTTGTTCAATTTTTATTTCATTTCGCTATAAATCGTAATATACTTTGATTTTCTCAAATATTATGTTATCGCAACTTCTCAAAAGTAAAATATTATTATTTAATCCCTATTAAATATATCTCTTGTATAAACTTTTTCTAATACATCAGACAATTCATCTGAAATTCTATTTGAAATAATAACATCCGATGTTTTTTTAAATTCTTACAGATTCGTTACAACTTTAGCATCAAAAATCTCTTTTGAAGACAAAAACGGTTCATAAATAATAATATTTACATTATATTTCGTTAATTGTTTAATCACATTTTCAGTTGACGAATCACGAATATTATCAGAATCTTTTTTAGCTAGCAAACGATAAATGCCTACATTGTATATATTATTTTTTGTTATTTGTGTTGCTATAAACTCTGATCTTTTTTGGTTACTTAATACAATAGAATCTAACAAAACAGTTGGAAGGCCTTCACATTCACTTAACATATGTTTTGTATCTTTAGGTAAACAGTATCCTCCATAACCAAAACTAGGATTATTGTAAAATTCTCCGATTCTTTCTTCAGAACAAATTCCTTCAATGATATTTTTAGTATTTAACCCTTTCATAATGGAAAAACTATCAATTTCATTGAAGAACGCAATTCTCATTGCAAGGTATGAATTTGAAAATAACTTAATTGCTTCAGCTTCAGCTGAATTTGTCAGTAGAATCGGGGCAACTTCATTTAACGAGAACTCCGATAATAATCTTCCAAATCTTTGACAATATTCAGCTCTCCCTCCCAAAATAATTCTAGATGGAAATAAGTTATCTAATAATGCTTTTCCTTCACGCAAAAACTCTGGAGAAAAAATGATCCGATCTGTGTGAAATTTTGTATTCAAATAATTCGTAAATCCGATTGGCACTGTAGATTTTATAACTATATATGCAACAGGATTAATACTTAGGCAATCAGCTATAACTGATTCTATACCCTCAGTATCTAATACTCCTTTATTTTCATCAAAGTCTGTTGGTATTGCTATTATGATACAATCAACTTTTTCAAAGTACTTCTCATCATAAATACAAGCTTCGAATTTCAAATCTTTATTTAAAAAATATCTCTCCAACTCATAGTCGATAAATGGACAAATTTTATTATTAAGCTGTTCGACTTTCTGTAAATTAATGTCTAATCCAACCACGTCATGTTCCTGAGATAACAGGACAGATAAAGTCAAACCGACGTACCCCATACCAACTGTAGTTATTTTCATAATAGACCTTCTACTACTTTCTTATCTGTTTACATTCAGCGCACCCACTTGATTTAGTTTTTTTAAACCTAATTTATAAGTGGTTGGATTTAATTCATAGGTAATGAACTTTCTATTTTTCTTAAAAGCACACAAAGATGTAGTCGCTTGCCCCATAAACGGATCCAACACAACATCACCTTCCAGAGAATAAATATCAATAAGTTGATTGACAATTTGTTCTGGAAAAGCTGGTGGTCTTGTAGAATAATCCCAAGGTATATTCCAAATGCAGTCAATAAATTTAGTGCCCTCAATGTTTCTATCCCACACTATAAATTCTGACTTTTTCTTAAAAATCAATATGTATTCATAGTTATTTAGAATCAAAGACTCATTATTCGAATAACTTGAAGGATATTTTTCAACTTGATTTTTGATATATGAAGTATTATTCAAATTCCATATTATTGTCCCTTCAATATAGAAATTATGCTCCGCAAAGAATTTTTCAATTTCATGTTTGATATCGTAATACATATTTTGATTTTTTCTGCTAATTTCTACAGAACTGCAAATATTGATGCAAATTGTTCCTGTTTCTTTTAATATTTTACTACATCTTTCCCAAACACTATTTAGACTCTGAATATAGCCTTTATATGTTTCTGTTAACCCAATCTGATCATCGTGTTGATAATCAACTAAATTAAAATATGGTGGAGAAGTGATTATTAAATCAACAGAATCATTTTCTACATCTTCCATAGCTCTGGAATCACCTAAATAAGCCTTATTCTCTGTTTTCATGTTTTTTACTCCTTTTAGTTTTTTCTATTAACATATACGAGATTAATATCATTACAATCATAAAACAAGAAATCAATAAGATAGTTATTCTCATATTAAATATTTGAATTCCTACACCAATTATCGGATTTACCAACATTGTAACAAGACTAATTGAAAAGGATAGTCCTGATATAACTGTTGCTCTTGAATTGTCATCAACCCAAAGATGTAACATCTCCATGATAATAGGATCAAGAATATCTATGATAATGTACAACAGTAGAAAACTAAATATAAATGTGGCATTGAAAGGCAAAATTTGAAAAATAATGGAAATCATTAGTATCAATGATAGCAGCATAATTAATTTAGAAACTCTTATTTTTGATATTTTATAAGCTTGAGTTGCTACTATGCCACCAATGATACTATAAATCATAAACATAGCTCCATTAATAGATGTAGAAAATCCTATTTTAGAAAAATAATCTGGTAATAAAGCAAATACTACGTTAATTGCTGAGACAATAACCGTAGTAAAAGCGAGCATGAAAAGAATTTTAGTAGATTTTAGCAACCTATGAAAAACTGAAAATAATTCTTTAAATTTCGGAACACCATTTTGATTAAGATCTTCTATAGAGTGTTTCTGATTATCTGGAATAGATATGATGATTATCATTGAACCTATAAGTGTAAAAGATTGTATAAAATATGGTAAACATCTTGTAATGCTATATAAACCACCTCCTATAAATGTAGCAATCCCCAAAGTCAGAGCGCTGATTAATTGTAACTTTCCTCGTATTTTCCCATAACTCTCCTCCTTGCCTTCACTTCTTAGAGATTCAAAAAACAAGGCATCATCAGCTCCACTTAAAAAAGCATTTCCTACTCCTTCTAAAACAAATGCACCTAGTATAACATAGTAAACATAGTCCTTCATTAGCAAGATTGATGAAAGAGTTAATAATGGAGTAATTGATAACAGAACTAGTCCCAATAGAACGATTTTCTTCTTACTAAACCTATCTCCTAAAATTCCGGAGGGAATCTCTGAAACTAATTGTGAAAATAGAAAAATAGATTGAAAAAATGCAAATTGTACTAAAGATAATCCCAAAAACTGAACAATAAAGATAATATTTACTATTCTAGTAAATCGTAAATTTGTAAAAATGATATATAGATAATATTTTAACTCTGATGAAATTTTATTGCTTCTCATACCACATTCCTTCTAATTCATCTTTTACTAACCAAAAATTATCAACATCAAAAGATTTAAAAATAGCTTCCAATTCTATTCTATTCATAAATTCATGAAACAATGGATCAGATTTTCTAGTTTTATTCAAAGATGCTGATTCAAAAATACCTATTTTCCCATTATTACTCCTATGCATGCGATTTCTACAACTAAGAGATGGCATATCTATATATATTTTGGGATATATTTTATTACTGATTCTCCAGGCTTTGCCAATTGCTTTACACTGACTTAACTCTTCACAAACTATAATTTCTTCAAAATTTTCTTCAAAATATTCTGAAATGAATTCTGGTAAATACGAAATGATTGATCTACGAAAATGAAGTAATAGTTCTGGTCCAAATACAATATTCTTTGCACTAGGCACTAAATCATACAAACCTTTTAATTCATCATCACTAAAGTTATGTTTTTTTAATATCTTATCAATCATTTTATAAGATAAATCTCTTCGAATTATTTTTATTTCAATGCCTACACGTTTTCCTAGCTGTTCAAAAAATATTTCTAAGCGTTTAACAAATTGTTGCCATCTTTCTTTTTCACAATCATCTTTACATGATTCAATAGGTGTATCCACATATATTGCACAATTTAAATTTTTCATGATGGCCTCATTAATAGGCATCAGTATATCAAAGTAAAAATTGATAGCCAGATTATCAATTTTTGCATCACAGCGATCAATACAAGCCCCCCCAACAACAAGACTGTTATTTGGAGAAAAATTACTTGTTTCATCAAAAACTATTAAATTATCCCTAAAACTAGCATCATAATTTAAGTCATTTAATGAAATTATCTGATTTAAATCTTTTTTATACATTTTTTTTCACTAGTAAATTGGAAAAATCAATATCTTCAATCACAGGCATGTATTATCTTCCTTTCAATAGTCCTTTTTCAAGCATAATTCTAATAATTGAACGAATACCGCTCTCTTCCTTATATTGAATTTCATTTTTTGATTCATACACCGAACCTTCATTAATATATGATATTATATTGTCGAAGATTTCTTCTTTATATCTTGTACTAATATTAGAAAATGCTTCTCTTACTTTAGTCACACCTTCACTTTCTTCAAGTAACTCATCTGTTGAAAATAAATATCCATACTTAGATAAGGTATTACAATTCCCAGAGATTTGATTATATTTTTCAAGCAATAATGCCTGAGAATAATTTGAAGGCAAAAAATAATGTGGTTTTAAGCCTAATTCTAAACTCTCTAAATAAAATGTCAAACCAGGTGTTGTAAATATCCTACTTGCTTCACATGACGCTGATAGAAACTCTTTATGGGACATTACTTTAAATGTAACATTGTAGTCAAAACGGTTGTTTGATTCAATCCATTTTTTCTGCGTCATGTTACAAGCACAATCAATCTCATATTTATCAATATTAGGTATTTTTGAAAAAAGTTTTAGATAAAATAACATGTACTTTTTGAAAAATACATCATTTTCATATGGAGTAACTATACCAGCGAAATTTAATAGAATTTTATTGTTTTTGAAATCTTTTGTTTTTGTTATTCCTTCCGTATTAATAATAGGATTTATTGTTTGGATATTCTTATACTGCGATAAATTATTGGGATCAATAAAAGCATTTTGAACAAAATAAATATCATATTCGTTAATCCCATCTAGGGGTTTTTCCCACATCCAACTTAGACTATCAACAAATACACTTTTTACATTTAAATTTGTATCTCGTTGAATTTTAGGAATATTCAGATTCATAACATTAATTAAGAGTTCATAATTCTTAATATCTACTATTTTCAAAAAGCTTTCAGACCTAATTTCATCAGTATCACACTCGATGTATTCTAATCTATTACCAAAGTTGGTCTTAAAAAAATTTATAGATTCTCCATTTCCGCAAAATGTAATCTCTTTATATCCCATCTTCAATAGCTCTTTGATAATAGAATATAATTTGGAAGACGGACCAAAACCAAAATTTGTAGTTACTGTCAAAATTCTCATAACAATCACCTAATAAATATATGCTTTTCTATGTACTTTAATATTTTTAACCATTCAAGTTTATCTGGAAACTCATCTTCAGAATCATAATAAATAACATGAACCTGAGTACCTGTTGTGTGTAAACCTTCATACAATGGTGTTTTTGAACCGATTCTTTTGTTAATTCCTAAGACAATAGGAATAGAGTGCGCTGAAGCCCAACCAAGTTCCACAGCACATCCATAACTATTATTTGGAAAAGTAATATATACATTACTTTGTTTCAGTATCGAATAATCTCTAAGGGTACATTCTAAAGAATCTGCAATCTTTTTGCCAAATTCTTCTTCCTCTAGAGCACAAAACACATTATGACCATACGATCTCAAATCAGAAATAATCCCCTTAATTCTGGACTTTGTCGCAGTTTCTAACGGACTTTTCAAGTTCGGATTAATTATTCCTGTGATTGGTGTACCTAAAAAAATATCCATTGTTATTCATTCCTTTCTTTCGTTTCATTCAATGCACAACACTGAGTTAAAAAGTATTGTGCTCTTTGTTTAAAACTATAATATAAAACGTGAAAACATATCACTATTACAAATCGCGACGAGGCGATTAAGTGAGTGCTTCAGCCAATACATTTGAAAAAATCCATCATTATAACTGTAGTTCATCCTATTAGGTACAACCAACTGTGACCATAATACTAAAAAAATCAAAGAGAAAACTAGGAAGCTTGTCTTGTACATCTCAAAATACTGATTTTATAATGAAGATAAGACTAGAATGCTAATTAATAGATTTACAGATAAATATCTGATATCTTGTATTGCTTTACGATTTCTTAAGATTATAATTAGTAAATTTATTATTAGATAAGCGACTTGTTTATAAAAAGAAATAGGCCTTTCTCAAATTTGGTGAAGGAATACTCCTCGTGTTTCAATTACTCAAAATTAGAGTAAATAATAAATATATTACATTTATATTTTTTCAAACTTTCCCTCACAATTATTTATTAAATTGAAGAAACATCTACTAATAGCTATTCCCCCATTCTGAATAATAAATAGCTTAAGATAATAGCTTTGAAGTAAAGTATCCTCGTTAAAACAGATCTCTCCTTCAACTACTTTAGTTCCAATATTTTTAAAACGTATTCTTTTCAACTCTGGTGAGGTATTTGATGACTTTTCTACATATGTTGGTAGCTGTACTCCTAAGTAAACATCTCCTCTATGTTGTGGAGTAATAACAATCTTATATTTTATTCTTAATCTTTCTCTATCATAATTATCACACATAAAATCTACTTCTGGCATGCCTGTCATTGAAGTATTTTTATCACCGCACCTATAACAATAGAAAGAATTAATATTGAATAAATTGTTAGTTTCTGGAATATAGTTGCAACCAACACCCGAACTTCCACAACAACATATTTTTTTGAAAATACTACTTTCATCAATTATAGACCTAAAAATATTATATCGATCAAATTCGAAAAGCTCGTCATTTTGGTTCTGAATCATTATTTCAGCTATCTTTTTAGAAATAGGATTTACTCTATTTATTAAATTTTGTTCAAAATTTAAATATTTTTCTTCTGTCACTCCATAGGTACCTCTGCGTGTCATTTGCATGTAATCTGCTAAAACATTATTAGATAACTTTTTTACCTCATGTTCACTACTTAATAACCCAGACGAAACATATGAAGCAAGTCGCGATAAAATCATTTTGCTACTTTGGGTTAATCGGACAATCCCATTTATATTTTCAAGTGATTGATCTACTTTTCTAGTATTTGGGAGTCCAATATTAACAATTGAAACAAACGGCTGTACATCATTTAATTTATTATGAAGTTTGGTTCCAATATTTGTCAAATTTGAATCTGAAAAAATTTCATATATCTCTGGATTATCAATCGATTGAACAGCAATAGAAGCAACAATATTTCTTGCTATTCCATCGATAGCATCTAATGTTAAGTTGAATCTAGAATCATACAATCTACAATCATTAAACGGAAAATTACTACAAGATAATAAAAATAATGTTTCAACATTTATAGAGCTAATACGTATTGCTTTACTCTCATCCTTAAAAAAAGATTGCCCTTGATGGCCCCAAGAAGGAGCAAATTTTTCTTGTTGAGGAATTAATTTATTAAAACCATGCAAAGTGAAATCAGCTAAATTTAGATGATCTTCTTTTCCATGTCCATGAAAAACTAATTCTGACCAAGATTTTTCTTCCAAAAGATTTTTTATATTTTCATTTTCAAGCCTTTTTATATCAAAAATATCCCATTTGTTTTTTGTTTCACTAAATTCATTTAACTTTTTATGCGAAAAGACTGCTTTTCGTACTTCTTTTTCACTTTTTGAGTAAAACTGCTTTCCTATCATCCAAGACAATGAAGATAGATCTCTTCCTGTCAGTATGTACAGTTCAATATTATTTTTCTTACAATATTCTAATATAGTCAAAATTTTATATTGCGAAAAATCTTTATATAGTCCTATTACTACCAGATTTTCTATGTTTATCATCTCATTTAAAGAGGTCACCCACTTCTTACAAAATAACCTACAGTTTTTATAAAACTCTAAATCAGAAGATAGAGTGATCCCTGCATCGCATTGGTAAATTGGCGTTGTTTTATAGCATTCGGAATATTCATTGTTAATTCGCTTGATATTATGAAGTAAATCTTCTCTTTTGTGGTCAACAAAAATAGGAATTTCTCCTTGAAAATTTAAACCCATAGTATTAAAAGCATTCGAATACTCTTGTACATTATTTGATATTTTAAATAAATTCTGTTTTTTCAATTAAAGCCTCCCAAATTATAAATACCGTATTTTATACTATGTATCTATAAAATCTTAAGTCTTTAGAATATTCTAAAGACTTAAGTGTACACTTAAGCATTTTACCCACCAACAATTATAATAATATCCATCACCAAAACCAAAATCGGCAAAAATTTTGAAATTTTCTTCATACTCGGACTTCCTTTCCGTTTTTATTTATTGTACAATAAATAAAAACGGATTTAATTTTTGTTGGGAAAATGGGAAATTATGAAATCAAAACTTGGCATCACACTTAGAAAAGTTCGTAAAGGAAAACAAATTAGTCTATGCTCTGTAGCAGATGAACAGCTTTCAAAATCTCAAATATCTAGATTCGAACGTGGGGAATCAGAGATATCTTGTATTCGACTTATCAATATTTTAGACAAATTACACATTACTTTAGATGAGTTTCTTATTTTACATAATGAAGATTATACTAATGCTGAATTATTCGCTAATTTGGTTCAATATATTCGTAAGCAATATTCATCACATAACATCAAAAATATAGCTGCTCTACTTTCTGACTCATCACATTACACTTTAAATTCTTTCGATAAAACAATGATAAAATCCATTCTACATACAATGGATTCCAGCATTATTCCATCAAATAAAGAATTACTTCAATTGACAGATTATCTCTTTAAAGTTGAAAAATGGGGTTACTATGAAATCACTTTATTAGGTAACTGTGTACGAACAATAAACTACAACTCCTACTTCCTATTAACAAAGGAAATGTTGAACAATTACATCTACTCTTCGTTGAATAAAACAAATAAGCGAATTGTCACTCAATTGGCCATCAATTGTCTAATTCTTAGCGTAGATAAGGAAGAATTTTCAAACTGTACTTGTCTAATCACCGAAATAAAAGCATTATTAGATAATGAATTAAACTTTTATGAACAGACAGTTTTTCTCTATGCAACTGGTTACTTTGAATTTAAGCGTCATTTAGATAGCGGAATTGAAAAAATGAAACAGGCCATACAAGTCCTTGATATTTTAGGAGAAAACAAGTTAAAATTACACTATACTAGCCATTTCGATAAACTGGTAAACAAAGAATAGATGAAATGATTCTCTACTATTTAACATTTTACAAATCAAGGGTGTCTCCATAAACTCGCAACATCTCTAATGATTTTACCCTGATAGCAATAGACAGTTAAAAAGCCCTGAAATCAGCTAAATTTCAAGGCTTTCTTTATAGGCTATTGTATCAATTTACTTATTCCGATTTCTGTTGCTACTAGTTTAATTGTCATCCTTCAATACCTTCTAAATCTTTTAACTTAACTGAAACAATTTTTGAGACACCTGACTCTTGCATGGTCACTCCATAGATGGAATCAGCCGCTGCCATGGTTCCTTTACGGTGGGTCACAACGATAAACTGGCTGTCCTTGTCAAATCGATTGAGGTAATCCCCAAAACGTTTAACATTGGCTTCATCCAGCGCAGCTTCCACCTCATCCAAGATGACAAATGGAATGGTCTTGACACGAATAATGGAGAAGAGCAAGGCAAGAGCTGATAAGGCTTTTTCCCCACCACTCATGAGATTAAGCGACTGGATTTTCTTACCTGGAGGTTGAACAGAAATCTCCACACCAGCTGTTAAAAGGTCGCCCTCAGTCAATATCAAGTCTGCCTGACCTCCGCCAAACATCTGTTTGAAGGTCACTTTAAAGGACTCACGAATGGCTTCAAAAGTTGATTTAAAGCGTTCCTTAACCTCATCATTCATCTCTGTAATGGTCTCAAGGAGCAGGTTTTTCGCTGACAAAATATCATCTCTCTGGCTATTTAGGAAATCCAGACGGCTGTGAACTTCTTCGTACTGGTCAATAGCTTCCAAGTTGACTGGACCCAGTGAGCGAATAGCCTTCTCCAAATCCTTAACCTTTTGCTCTGCCAGATTAAGATTTTCCAATTCATGTGCCTTTTCTAGTGCTTCAGTATAACTAATCTGGTACTGGTCTGTTAATTGGCTTTGTAAATGGCGTAAGCGCTCGCTGACCTTTTCTTTCTTAGCTTCAGCACGTGTTTGCTTGCGAATCCATTCCTCATTCTGTTGGCGAGCCTGATCCAAATGACTAGCAATATCATCCAGCTGGCCTTCAATATCATCCAACTCAAACTGCTTGCGAATCAAACCTTGTTGGAGGTTTGTTTTCTGAGTTTTGGCTTCTTCTACCTGTTGACTGAGCAAATTCGTATCAACTTTCTCAAGATTGTCAACCTTTTCTTGAAGAAGACGCTGGATTTCCTCTTGTTCTATATCTAAATTGTCCAATTCTTTGCCTAAACGTTCAATATCAGCAACTTCATAACGTTTTTGCCCTTGCAGTTCTGTCTTAAGCAAGCGAGCTTGCGCTACCTGTTCTTGCAAGTTCTGATAACGTTCTTGGATGGCATTTTTGTTAGACTTAATCTCTTCAATCTCAGCTTCTAGATTTTGCTTGTCACTGGAAATAGTAGCAAGGCGTGCTTGGCATTTTTCCTTATCTGCTTGCCAATCTCCCTCAGAAAGACGATCTAATTCCTCTTCTTGGAGTTTCCAAAGAGTTTCTAATTCTTCGACTTGCTGACTGGTCTGCTGATAAGCGAGGGACAAGCCCTGCTCCTGAATACGAGCCTGCTCACCCTGAGATTTGATGGCTTCTAATGATTCGGTCAATCTAGCCATCTCGTCTTGCAAGTTCTTCAAACTCGCTTCTTCTGAACGTAAGCTTACTTCTTCTTCAGCAATTTCTTTTTGCAATTGCTCCAGTTCTGGCTTGATAAAAATACTGTTATTCTGACGATTGGCTCCACCTGCATAGGAACCACCTGTGCGTAGCTCTGTCCCGTCCAGTGTCACCATGCGAACCTGATAACGAACCTGGCGAGCTGCTGCACGAGCATGTTCTACTGTATCAAAGATAGCTGTTATAGCTAGCAAATTCTTGAAAATAGCTTCCAACCTATTATCGAATGTCACCAACTCATCTGCCATCCCAAGGAAACCTGGGCTTCCAGCGATAGCACCTTGGTTCTGACTAGAAATCGTACGCGCCTTGATCGTTGTCAAAGGAAGGAAGGTTGCACGACCTGCTCTGTTTCGTTTGAGGAAATCAATCGCCTTAGTCGCCGCGTTCTCATCTTCTACAATGATGTGCTGACTGCTTGCTCCAAGCGCAATTTCCAAGGCAGTTTGATAATGCACATCAAAGGTCAGGTGCTCACTAACAGCACCAATAATACCACCAAGGCGGACTTTTTCTTGGAGAACAGTCTTAACACCTGCATAAAAGTTACTGTGATTTCTAAGGATATTTTCCAAACTTTGAGCTCTGGCCTGCTTGTTTTTGAGATTATCCAGACGGTCAAATAGTTGACTTTGTTGAGCTTGATAGGAAGATTTCTGCTCCTCTTGCTCCTTGGCAATAGCTTGGTAGTCAGCCAATAATTTTTGAACCTGCTCCTTAGCAGTTTCAAGCTCCGCCTTTTGCTGACTAGCCTTCTCTTTAGCTGTAGCCAGCTGTTCTTTGAGTTTTTGTAATTGATCTGCTTGTTTTTGAGAAAGCTGACGACTATTTTCCAACTCATTCTCGATGCGGGTCAGTTGGTTTGAGACATCCGCTTCTTCTTGTAAAAGAGCTACAAAGCGTTCGCGTAAGAGCTCAATCATTTGATCAGGATCATCTGAAAAAGCTAGCAATTCAGCTTCTAAACGATTGAGTTTTTGATTATTTTGGACTAGATTTTCCTCTAACAGAGCTAAAGAGCTTTCTTTATCAGATTTTTCTTGGCTGAGTAAATTTCTCTTATCCTCCAAAGCAGCCAAACGAGCTTGTGCTTCCTGTTGATTGAGGGCTACTTGCTCAGATTCTAATTTCGATAGGGCTAATTTTCTCTCTAAATCACTAATCAGACTGGTCAAATCCATCAAACTGCCTTGGTCTTTAGCCATTTCAGCCTGTAAATCTTGGCGTTGCTTTTTAAGAGTTTGATTTTCTTCTTCTAATTTTTCACGCTTTTGGTAATAGCTTGTCAAGAGTTCCTGAACCTGTACCAACTCTTCTTCTGTCGACCCTAGTTCAGACTTATTTTCCTTGATTTGAGCAACAAGGACATCCAAGTAAATAGCCTTGCGTTGACCTTCCAAATCTAAAAACTTACGAGCATTTTCTGCTTGCTTCTCAAGAGGCTTGATTTGATTATCCAACTCATAGATAATGTCCTCTAAGCGGTCTAGATTATCCTGAGTTTGTTGCAATTTGCTCTCAGTCTCTTTTCTACGAGTTTTGTATTTCAAAACTCCAGCAGCCTCTTCAAAAATAGCTCTGCGTTCTTCAGGCTTGGAGTTGAAAATTTCCTCAACCTTCCCTTGGGAAATGATAGAGAAGGAATCTCGTCCCAATCCAGTATCCAAGAAAAGATCATGAATATCACGCAGACGGACTTTCTTGCCGTCAATCTTGTATTCGCTATCTCCACTACGATAGATATGACGTTCTACCCTGATTTCTTGTCCTGCATCCTTGATAAATCCGTCATGATTATCCAGAGTCACAACTACAGAAGCATAATTGAGCGGTTTGCGACTTTCAGTTCCAGCAAAAATGACATCCGGCATCTTGCCCCCACGGAGACTCTTAACACTTGACTCCCCCAAGGCCCAACGCAGACTTTCTGTAATATTGGACTTTCCAGATCCATTTGGTCCAACAACCGCCGTCACACCTTGGTCAAAGACGACCTTGGTCTTGTCAGCAAAAGACTTGAATCCCTGAATTTCGATTTCCTTTAAATACATGAATCCAGCCCTTTCTCAACGGCATTTTTGGCAGCTTCCTGCTCTGCTAATTTCTTAGAACGACCTTGGCCTTGACCAATACTCTTACCTTCAACAAGAACTTCTACATCAAAAACCTTATCGTGGGCAGGCCCTGTTTCAGAAATCACCTGATAACGAATAGCTACATCCCCATTGACCTGAAGTAACTCTTGGAGATGGGTTTTGTAGTCTGTAATCATCTCAAACTCGCCTGCTTCAACCTTAGGAATCATGACTTGATAGATAAATTTCTTGACCTTGGCCACATCCTTATCCAAAAGGAGGGCACCAAGAAAGGCTTCAAAGGCATCACCAAGAATGGTGTCACGATTGCGACCACCAGATTTTTCTTCCCCTTTACCAAGTTTGATAAACTGATCAAACTGGCAATCACGCGCAAAACCAGCCAAACTCTCCTCACGGACAATCATGGCACGGAGTTTAGACAAGTCACCTTCAGGCTTTTTAGGATATTTTTTATACAGATATTCTGAAATCAATAACTGTAGAACAGCGTCTCCTAAAAATTCCAAGCGTTCATTGTGTGAAATTTTTAAGAGGCGGTGCTCATTGGCATAACTCGTATGAGTAAAGGCAGTTTCCAGTAACTTTTTGTCTACAAATTCGATTGCAAAATGGTTCTTTAGTACAGTTTGTAATTCTTTCATACCAACCTCTTTCTAACTGATAACAGTCCTTTTTATTATATCAAAAAAAGCCTCCTGAGTCACTCTAAAACGGAACTGGAGAGCATTTGGGAATTCTTTAAAAAGAGATTTTCAGTTTTTGGGTTAAACTTGGGTCAGAATCAAAACCACCAGTGTG